>NZ_JBSVQM010000010.1:0-142074 GCF_054863625.1 Clostridium sp. Marseille-QA1073
TGACTTCATGGTGTACGTCTTTTCCCTTTTCTATAACACTTATAGAATTATAGTGAATATCTATATCACCATTATGCTCTTCACATGCTCTATTAAATTCACCAGCTATTTCTAGCTTATCTCCTATTTTGTCATAGCTTGTGTAGTTTACAAGTATAGACCCCTTTTCCTTTTAAAAAGTGAAATTTCTCATCTTATGTCCCGCCATTGCAAATAATACCCTAATATAACATATTTTTATTATACCTATACTGAAAATACTTCCTATATAGTTTATCCTATAACACTCTAATTTCTATTGTCACCTTATCAATTAAATATTTCAAAACGATATATCATGAGAATTTTTATTGCTTTTTTATAAAAGTTTTATGAATAATAATATTTACTAAACCAATTTAAAAAGAGTGGAAATAGATTTTATATAGTCAATCTATTTCCACTCTCTTCTTCCCTATATTTTACTATATAATTTTAAACTCTCTCCTTGACTCTCAATCCACATATGTAAAAGCTCTTTTAAATCATCTAATCTTTCTTTATCTGTAGAACCTTCATTAGGTTTTAGTTCTTCTACAACTTTAAATTCAAAAGTATTTTCTCCATAAGTATCCCAATCTTTTTGCAGCTCTTTTAATTTAAATCTTCCCATATTTAATTTAAACTTCATTCCTTCAAAAGGCTTATATAAATTAGTGCATACATCTACAAAAGAATATTCTGTAATAGTGTTATATACTTGAATTATTCCCATTTTTATTTCTTGCTGCTTATAGTTATTTATAAGTTCTTTCTTACTCATATTTTTCATAATATTCCCCTCGCAATTCTTATAATACTTACTTCCATCATTGGATCTCTTTAGATATCCGTAGTCTACTAAATATCGTCGTATAGTTGAATCATCTTCATATAGAGTTTTAATAATCTTTTTTACTTCCATTTCCGTATATTCTTTATGTGGTTCAAACAAAGCAGCAAACCTAGGCAATAAAGCCTTTCTTTTCTCTTCCCTATTAGGAAACCTTCGAAGCTTAGGTTGTGTTATTGTTGACATCTCTTCCTCAGCTAATTCCATAATAGCTAGAAATGCTCTTGCTTGCCTTGCCCTTTCCCTTAAAGCGAATCTCATATTTCTTATTGTTGATTCTGCACAAAGAAGTCTTTCAGCCATTTCCTTATCACTATTTTTATTTGATATCATTGTGAGAAACTCTTTTTGAATTTCTGTAAGTCCAGTATATTTTTTATCTAATAATAGTAACCTTTCAATAGAATTACCATGGCTTGAAATATGAATATTTATTTCATTATCATTCTCACAGGTATGCTTTCCACAGATTAAACAAACAAATTTTGTATCTTTACTACTCCATACATACCCTCTTTTAAAATCATCTATAGTTGCATTACGAATTAGCTCATCCATATCTTCACCTCATCTATTAAATTCATAGACATAATAACATTTTTTTCTTATTATAGTCAAATTTATTTTACAGTAAATAGAAAAAGGACATATCCCACAGCATATGAGTTGTGTCCTTTTTACTATTAAATTATTTTATCTTAAGCTTTGTTTTTAATAGTAGTTCCGATTTCCATACTAAATCCACACTGTCGTATGTCCAATTGATGGCTAGGTTTCTCAAAACATTATCTTATTCTTCTATAAGTTACAAAAGAAATAGCTGCTGTTACTATAAATAGCGCTAAAGATGAGTAAACCTTATATTTTTTAACCTCATGTTGCACATCTCTTCCTTTTTCTAAAACTCTTATAGAGTTATAATGAATATCTATATCACCATTATGTTCTTCACATACTCTATTAAAATTACCAACTATCTCTACCTTATCTCCTACTTTGTCATAGCGTCCTAAAGTTTCAATTATAAAAGCCTTTTCTCTCTTACCATATATTTTAATAATATTTTTACCATCACTTATATTTATCTGACAGTCTTTTCTGTTCTTTATAATTTCATCAATAGCCTCACCTTTAACTTTTATAATCTTTTTGTCAAAATCCTGCGCATTAAATATTAAGTCTGTTATTTCTATATAGCTTTCACCATAACATATTCTACTAAAAATTAAAGATGATACTAATGTCAATATTAATATTAATGCGATAAAGTTTTTCCACATATTATCTTTATTCCTCCAATAAAAAAAACAATTAGAACAAAGGTTAATAAGATTTGTAATCTATCTAAGCACATAATGATTAAATAGTAATCTTTCATTAGTAGTACTATCACATATATTGATAGTTTTAAGTTTTATGATACAAAATTAGATTGAAAAGTTAAATGAATTAATTCATATCTTTTTTCCTTTATCCATTGAAATCAATCCTAAATTTTCAGGATTTTTTCATTATGATTTATAACTACGACCTTATCATAATTATTGGATAATACCTTTGCAATACTTCCCTCTTACCATAATCTATAATTATGATATATATTTAATATCAATCAAATATATTCCTAATAGAAAAACTATTCAAACCACTAAGTGCGTTGTAAATAAATTATTGTTGATGATTTATTGAGGAGTAGAGGAATAAATTTAAAATTCTCGTCTAAACAATTTAAATATTAGATAAAATAAGCTAAAATTAAAATTCCCCCTATTTGTTAAGAAAATTTAACATAAAAAACCTAACCCTTAACATAAAAATAAGAGTTAGGTTCTAAGTATAATATCTGCAATAAACAAGAGAATTTTGAAAAGTAACGTATCTGGAATAGAAAAGTATTCTTTTTAAAAGCTTAGGGTTTAAAAAGAATCCTAGTATTAATGAATTAAGTGAGAAAATATATGACCTGATGACAAGATCAAAAGGGTTCGAATATGTTATAGGACTTGGAAAACTTACATTACTTAAAAAGCAACTTATACGATACCATATACCCATGAATAAATAAAGCCAACAGAGGAGATTCAAAAGGCTGCTGTATTAGCATTTTCGAAGTATATAATAAATAAGTTATAATATAAAAAATAGTATTGCAGAATACCTTTAGGTTCTACAACACTATTTTTGTATAAACTCAGATAACATAGTATTTTACTCAATTTTTTTATATAGACATATATTAATATAAGTATTATAGGCATAATAGGTAACGTAGATAATATAAACTCAATTATACTTCTTTCATACCACATTAAATAAAACAAATACACCTAAGGTATAAAAACGAAAATTAATCCAATCAAAACAATAAAAGAATTATATTTCTTATTTTTTTCTTTATTCTTACAGAATAAAACAGTTAAAGAAATGAGTCCTACGTCTATAATAAGAAGTGTTAATAAATCATTAAATTCTGTAGAGTAAGAACTATAAGCAACACGAAGAAGTGTAACAATTCCAAAATAAAATATATCAAGTATAAGTAATATTAAGCATAGAACTCTTAAAATTTTAAGAAATTTTTTCATAAAAACCTCCATACAAAATAATTAAAAGTATAGCATGGATATTAATAATATGTTCTTATAATAACAGATTTATTAATAAGTGTTTATTCTATTATCTCTTTCATATAATCTATGCCTACTACTATATTTTTATCTTCTGTGCCAGATTCATCAACCATATATCTATGGCATAATCCTAATACAAAATTGCCTTGACTAGATGAATATACTATATAAGTTTTTTTTACAGTCTCATCGTATTTAGTCCGTTGCTCTTTTATATCATCAGGTAATACCTTATATGCTAATTTTATTGCATCATTGTAAGATACCTTTGTTGGATTTACCTCAGCTGCATACATATATTCACTTAATATTTGTCCATATTTTTTATTGTCAACATTAGGCAATCCTGCTTCACTACTTACAAAACTGTTTTTAGTTTCATAATAGTGATAATCAGAAGATTCTATTTCATATGATAAGGTTTCTTTTTTTACTTCTTCGTATCTCTTTGAAATTTTATCATTAACTGTTTCATTTTTAGTATATGACTCAAAATTTCCTACTGCAGTTTTATCTATATCAGGTTTCTCTTTTCTGTTAGATTGGCAGCCAATTAATACGAAAAGTATTAATATCAAAATAGATAATATAAATTTAAATTTTTTCATAATAATTCTCCCTTTAATTGAAAAAATGCAATTTATCCATTTAAAAGAGTATTCTATAATAACTATAAATATCCTTCAATACGTCTTAATAGAATAATAAAATCTCTCATCTTATGGGTATGCAAGGATTAGCACCCAAGAGCAAGATTTAGGCAGCAGATAGATTCTTTAAAAGTATCAAGACTAAAAAATAATACGGAAAAAATCTATGTAATGTATTTAATATAAATAAATATTAATAACCTTAGCAGAAATAATATCTTCATCATTTTATACAAAAAGGAACTAGCACTAATTATTTAGTGCAACAGCTCCAAACAAAGTCTAGCTTTGGGATTACAGTACAAAGTTCAGGTTATTTTTATTAATATGTTGCTAATCCTTCTTGTGATAAAACTGATTCTAAAAAAGAACCATCTAGATTATGAAAAGTTGCATAAACTTTAAATCTTAGCTTTCCATCAGCACCTCTTACTATATATCTATTGAGTTCTATGTTTACGATTCTTGTTGTTTGAATAAGATTGAAAACATGATCAAATAAAAATGCTGCTATTTCTGCTCCAATAGCTTTAGCTACTTGTTTTTCAATTACTTTAATAAGTCCACCTCCACTTATTGCAGCTACAATTAAATTTAATGCAACTCCATATCCTGTTTTTTATTCTACTCCCTATAAATATTTTGTCTTATCTTGTGATACAATGTCCTCAGTTCCTTCTACTATTGGTCCTCCTGGCATATTAAATTCCTCCTATATAATTTTTTTGAATACAGTTAACTGACTCTTATACTATATAAAGAAATTTAACTTGATTTTAGCACCCTATTCTAAAAATTTTTTTATATTATTTATTTTCATTTATTTGTTTATATTTCTTTATATCTTTTACAAGTGATATAATAAATGATATTACGCCTAAAGTTGTTATAATAATTAACTTAGGTCTATCATGTGGATAATAAATTATAGCAATAATACCTGTTACTAAACATATGATTATCCAAGCTATATCTCCTACGATAATCTTTTTAGTAACCATAACATCTTTTTTTCTTTTTAAAATAACTTTATTTTCTGACCATAAGTTTCCACCAATATTTGAGCCTATTAAAAATATAAGATAGCCAATGCATAAATAAAAAATTAAATTTTTTATATATTCCATAAATACCGTTCCCTCCCTGTAAATTATAAATATACATTTGCAATACCATTTTATAATAAAATTAACTAATATTACCTAAATATATCAAATATTATATCTTTTCTATTTGAAAAGATATACCTTTGTAACCCTCATATTTTATGACATTTTTCAAATGAAATATAGACTACTGATATTTAATCAATAGTCTATATGAATTAGTTTATATATAATATAACATTAAATTAAATATTAAAATTAGAATATATAAAAAAATTTGTTATATGATTTTTTCTATATATAATCAACAATATAATTCATGTTAATTGTGATTTTGTAAGTTTTAAGATATCCCATAATTGTTGAGTAATATGCAAGATTATTCGCCATGTCGCCAAGTTTATTTATAAAAGCTTTATCTTTAGCAAGAAGTCCAACATTATTATAATCAAAGTCGTATATGTCGGTAACCTTTATATCTAAGCTTAGACTTTTACCATTATTAATCTTTTTCCCTACAACCCATGCTGAAACTCTATGCAAAGAAGCATAAAGGTCCAAATTATCACTTGATGTAAACTGCATTTCAATTGTTTTTGCAAATTGACTGTTACCTTGAATTGATCTTCTAGCCTCTGATAAAAGATTAGCAAAAGCCCTAGATTGCCTAATCTTACTTGCAACTAAAGAAGTATCAGAGTAATACTTATCTGCTCCTGAATCTACAGCATTTCTTATACATTCAGCAGTAAAACCACAATTTATAGCTTCACAAGCTGTTGCAAAAATTCTCCATGCTTGTTTTGGATCTGGATTTATTGGCATTATTCATTCCCCCTTAAGATTTTTTATTGAAATAATTAATCGATTAATTTTCCGTTACACTATATAAAAAGAATAAAGCCTTAATTTTGTAACCCTGCAAAATAAAAATTAGTAAATATTTTTAATTATTTACTAATTTTCACAAGTATGCGAAAATAATAATAGATAATAAATGAATTAAGGGGGGATGAGTTAATGAAGATAAATATTAAAAAAATTTGTATATTTATTTTAGTTATTATATTGTTAATATTTATTTTTATAAGTATCCTTACTCCAAAAGGAAAATATTCTTCTTCTGTAGGAAAAGATACTATAGCATACTTTGGAAAAGACTACAGGTACCAAATATGTACAGTATACTCTTATAAAAAAGAGTATAATTTATATGATTTAGAAACATCAGATACAATTGCTAGAAACATAACTAAATATATAGATATAGATAAAATGAAAACAGCATTTATAGTTGGGCAAGAATCATTCAAAGACATCTATATCGTAATAGATTATGAAAATAATAAAATAGAAAGATTTAATGATTTATCCGAAATGAGCACTATTTATAGAAATACATTTACAGAAAAAGAGTTCAAAATAATAAAAAGCCATTCATAATTTGTAGTTTTTTAAAATTCTATTTTATAATGAATATTAAAAAAATAAATTCAAAGCATTAACTATTGATTTATCTACTTTTATAAACATATAATATAATCTTATTAGTTCAAGAGGAGGTTTGACATGATTAGAGGTTTTTTATTATTTCTAGTCTTATTTTTACAATTTGTTTTAGGTATTCTCTTTAAAGGAGATATTCCTATGAATGTAAATATGGAAGATTTCTTTTATATTGGGTTATTTTCTATAATCTCATTTTTAATTGTTTTTATAAAAAACAAAAGCTTAACATATGGAATTGTTATTATATCTTTGATATTCTCTATTCTATGGTTAATTTCTTTAATAAATTTAATTTTATATCCATGTGATAAAAGTTACGTTATAGATATCTTAGGTCTATTAGGAACAATTAGCTGCACTATCTTCTCATTTTATAAAATAAAAACCAGGGAATAACCCCTGGTCTTTTTTTATCCTGCAATAGTTCCACCAATTAATTCGTGAAATGGAGCAAGTGCACCCCAAAGCCATCTTTCACTATCATTTTCTCCACAATCAATTACCGATGTATGAGATATCATCTTATCTGCTAAATATGATATTAATAGAATATTTCTAACAACTTGAGCTACTTTATCTGGATAAACATGTCCTAATATTTCTACTGCTAATGAATTTGTAGAAATGTCTATTGGTTTTTTAAATGTTTTGTTCTACTCCTCATAAATATTTTGTCTCGTCTTGTGATACAATGTCCTCAGTTCCTTCTACTATTGCTCCTCCTGACATATTAAATTCCTCCTATATAATTTTTTTGAATACAGTTAACTGGCTCTTGCACTATATAAGGAAATTTAACTTGATTTTAGCACCCTATTCTAAAAATTTTTTTATATTATTTATTTGTTTATATTTCTTTATATCTTTTACAAGTGACATAATAAATGATATTACACCTAAAATTGTTATAATAATTAACTTAGGTCTATCATGTTGATAATAAATTATAACAATAATACCTGCTACTAAACATATGATTATCCAAGCTATATCTCCTACGATTTTTTTTAGTAACCATAACATTTTTTTCTTTTTAAAATAGCTTTATTTTCTGACCATAAATTTCCACCAGTATTTGAGCCTATTAAAAATGTAAGATAGCCAATGCATAAATAAAAATTAATTTTTTTATTTATTCCATTTTATAATAAAATTAACTATTACTTCCCAATGTATCAAATATTATATCTTTTCTATTTGAAAAGGTATATCTTTACGAATATAGGAAAATGATCTTTTTGTCCACTTTAATTAATAAATTTAATTAGGATTAGAAAATAAAATTAGATAAATTAAAATGCTTTGTAAATATTTAACTTTAAATTAATATTATGTATAATGTATGGTTATTATATGTATAAAGTTTTATAATAATTTTAAGGGCTATTATCAAAGCATGTGTTTAATGCAGGAAACATATCATATTTAAGTTAGGAGTGAATATATGGATATGCAGTTTTTATTTATATGTATCATAGCAGCACTGTATTCTATCTTCTTTATCATTATTGGTTTAAATATAAGAGAAAAAGGTGCTTATATAATTCATATAACATACCAAGATAGAACTGTATTTCTTAACGTGAGATTTGTCAGTTTTGTTGGCTGCACCCCTATTATAAGATCAGTAATTTAAAAATGTAATAATTATTGTAATTAAAGGGAGAATGAATAAATGAAAAAGATAACAAAGATAACATTAATTTTTTCTATTATACTAATTACGTTGACGCTCGGTTTTTGTGCAATGTGGGTAGAAAGAGATAAAACTACTAACATACAAGATTATAATAAATATTTTGGAGATAGTGGTAAGCATAGACAAAAGCATGATAAATCCTTCGGAAATAATAGTAAGAATACCGATGATATATTCCCCAAAAGTATTCCTGATTCAGCAAAAGTTGAAAATTTTTATTATTATTATTATAATCCATTTGACCCAAACTTTGTATCATACCTTGTATACACATGCAGTGATGAAGATTTTATCGAAGAGACAGAGAGATTATCAAAGATAGATTCTTCTAAAGATTATCTTATATATGGTGCAACTGGATTTAATTATCCAGTAAGTGCAGTTTATGCAAATGAGAGTGGTTATACTTATGCTTTGGCTGACAAAGAAAATAAAAAATTAATTTATGTGGAAATTAATTTTTGTAATTATTTTACTGATATAAACTATAAAAAAATAATTAATGAAAAACATCTTCCAATTAACTTTGATGCAAAAAAAGGAAATTCAACTCAAAAGAAAAAACATGAAGAATTTATGAAAACACAAGAAAAGAATAGATAAATGGAGAAATTTACAGAAAACAGGATAAAGAGAATGATGCTTAATAATTTCTTGATTAATAAAAGTAATCTAACATGGCTAAAAAGTTAAACCTTGTCACCTTTTTAATATATTAATAAAACTTTATTTGTAAAACATTTTGAAAATGTTTTAAAAGATAGTTCTCGAAGTCCTTTTGCAGGATCTGCTATTATGATGACGTTTCTCTTTACTTTATAAATAACAACAAAGTGCATAGTTTCTGTTGAAAATCGTAATTGTGCTATGCAGGGCAAATTAACATCATTAAGTATTTTAGTATTTCTCAAAGTTACGGCAGTTGCTATAAATCCAAGGTTAATCGCTATGCTATAAAGCTGAAAAAAATTTGTTCCAAATTTGTTGTTGTATTTTGCCATTTTTTTTAGATGGTTAAGTGAATACGGTTTATTGTAGTACAACAATATAGTTGCTAATGATGCTAATCCACAATCCATAGCTTCTTCTTGCCTAACGTAAAAATATTTACTCATATATATCCCCCTATTTAATATCTCTATATTTTAAAATTGAAATACTTGTTGTGATAACTATATTAAAACATTATCCAAACACCCTTATATACTAGCTTTCTAAAACTTGTATATCCACCATCTTCAATATTTATAACTTTACCCTTAGATATAAGTATATCTGCAATTGAACTAGTCAAAGCAGCAGATAGTGTAAATCCTGGAAGACCTGATTTACTTAAAGCTTTTGCTATTTCATTAGCAGTTAGTCCTTGGTAATAGAATACAGCATGAGCATATATTTCCTCTGCTATTTCTTGTAAGGACATGCCTGATACACCTCTATAGTGAACCAGCGCTTTTGCTTCTTCTAAACATATATTTTTGTCAAGAAATCTTCTACTAACTGGTATATTTGCAGCTCCTCCTGTAATTGACTTCATATCATTTTCGTTTAAAACTTTAATACCTCTTAAACTTTTCATAATAAATCTCTCCTTTTCTTTTTTACATAATTTTTAATATTTAGTTTGAATAAATCTGTATGTTAAGAAATTTTAACCGATTTATTTTCTATAAGACCTTTAGTCGACTATGTTGTCTTACATACTATATAAAGAAAGTTGTGTGCTAAATGTCACCCTGCCTTTTAAATTTATTTTTCTACTTTTTAAATACATGATTTTTTATTTCTTCTACATCTTTTTTTACATCTTCAACTATGTTTAATTTATCTGTTAGTTTAGAAATTATATCTTGATAATTTTTCTCTCGTTCCTCTTGCTTTAAATCTCTTTTTTCTTGCATTTTTAATATATAAAAAATAAGAATTATACTTAAAGCACTCCATATTCCCTGTGTTGAAGCTAATTTTATAAACTCATCCATTGATGACCTTTTACTTTATGCGCTTAAATATTTTTTAATGTTACTAAAGCTCTATTCTTATCTCTATTTACAGATTGTCTAGATATTTTTAGAATACTGGCAATTTCAGTTTCACTATAATTTTTTATAAATTTTAATATTAATATCTTTCTTTGTAATTTAGTAACTTGATTTAGTATATCTTTTACAAATACATAATTATATAATTCTTGTGATGTTATAAGACTTCTACATATATCTAAATCTAAACTTTGCTTTAATAAAATTGATTGTTTTTAGACAGTTAGTATATACTCATTTTTTAATGAGTAATGAAGATAAGATGCAATATACTTATTAGGATATCCTATTGGAATTTGATTTAGGGGGAACTTGTATACTATTTTAATAAGTTTCACTATCAAATCTTGTTCAGCATCATCATAATTTAATAAGTAACTACATTTCTTTATTAGAGGATTAAATCTATTGATCATTTCTAAAATGTATTTAAGATCTTTAGTTTTACATTTTTTTAATAGTTCATACAAACTATCCCCCATAATTATTCACCTACTTTACACTTTTAAGGGTAAAAAGTGATAAAGCTATATTTTGTAATTATTTGAATTTAATGCTTTATTATACGAAAATATACATTTTGTTAATATTATAGGATAAAAGTACAAATATACTTTTATATCAAAATAAAAATATCATTAATTAATGGTCAGACTATAGACAAAAGGCATGTTCTCACTCATGAGAACATGCCTTTTGTCTACAGTCTGAGGCAATATAACTTTTATTATATTGCCTGTTTGCATAAAAGAAGATTTTTAAAAATTTTTAATAGTTCAAGTAATATACTTTATTATATGATAATTAATTTTTATAAATAGTATTTAATAATTAATATTATTTATCTATACCAATATATTATTACAATGAAAGAGGTCAATAGAATCTAAAAAACAGACTCCTGTAAAATACAGAAATCTGCTTCTAGTTTCCTAGTCTTTTTTAATTTGTCCTTGACAAGGGGTCCACTTTAAATTGCATAGCTCTTATTTTTATTACCACGGCATAGGATCTTCGTCCGCAAATACCATAATGGTTTTATTACAAAAGTCTTTACTAATAATTTTTAATTCTTTTGCAAATGCAGTAGTGTAAAATGTATTGACAGCTACTAATCCCATTAATACTAATATACCAATTCTTTTTTTCATTTTTAAATCCTCCAACATTTATTATTTTAAAAATCTATATAATTAAATGCTCTTACATAGATTTCTCCTAGCTCCTTTTTCTTATCATAATTCTTAGTCTTTTTATCTATAATTTTTAGTATTTCTAAATTCCTATCCGTGCTGTTTTTTGCTTCAAAATAATCAAATATTTTGTTCATTGCATCTAGTATTAGCTCATTATTACCTATTAACAATGCTTTATCCAGTGTTTTATTAAAATAATAAAGCATTTTATCTTCATCAAAATGTATGTAAATGCAGAAAGCTTCATGAAAAACTATTGCTAATAATCTATTGTCAATATTATTAGTGTTAATAACTTGTATAGCCATATCAATATTAAATTTAGCTCTACCATAATCTTTTAATAAACAATAATGATATGCTAAGTCATTGTAACCAACTACTATACTTCTACTACATTTCATTTTCTTACTTAATTCTAAATATTCATGTAGTTTTATTTCAGTAAGTTTATAATCTCCGTTTTGCCTATGAAATTTACCTTCTAAAAGGGTAATATCATTAAGCTGACCTTCAGTAAACTGAAATTCTGATTTAAGCTTATTTATATAGTACAGCCCTTCTTTGCTCTTATTCAGTTTTTTACATGATAATGCTATGTTAAAATAGATTCTTTTTCTATACGTTTCGTCATTTATTTTATTCTTATTAATAATATCTAATATATATTCACCTAGATGTATTATACTCGAATTTTTGTTTAACATTATACATATTTTCATCTTAGTAAATATGATTCAATGTATTCTATCTTATTTTGCCCTATTGATGATAAATCTAACTTTTTTAATATATAAACTTCAGCCATATCATAACAGAAATTATTATAATAAAATTCAATAACAACTTCAAAAAAATCATACATTATGTCTTCTGGTATGTTATATAAATTAATTATCTTTTCAATATCATCAACTTTTAATTTAAACTGTTCCATTGATTCATTATCATATTTGCTTAGTTCTGCCATTCCATTTTTTATGATTCTTATAGCCTGTTCTTCTTCACTTAAAAGTAGTTCATCTGAAGTTATATGTGGTAAGGTATATGCTCTATCGTCTATTATTTTATTTAAGTTATCAGCAATAACCTCAGCTGCATTAATACTTAATGCAGCTTTCTTATTTTCAATTGCACTAATGAAATTTCGGCTTATGCTTTTGCTAGAAAGTTCTTTTTGTGCAGCATGTAGCATTATCCTTAGTTTTTTTACTTTTTCTCCTGGATGTAAAATTTCATTTTCAAAGTACATTGTAATTCTCCTCATTTTTCTGTAAGAAATCTAAAATTCAATATATAATTTAATACTTTTTAAAAATGTTCTTTTAACCCTTCTCTATAACCCGCATAATATTTACTACTTTCGCTTACTGCTAATTTTACATAAATTCATCTAGTTATATCTAATTTATTACATTCATTTAATATAATTCTATATTAAGGGACACAACCCTTTATTTTCAGAATCAATGAATAATTGTAAAACATCGAGTAGGAGCTGAATAATTATTTTATTCAGCGACCTCTCACACCACCGTGCGTACCGTTCGATACACGGCGGTTCAATAGAAATTAATGTAATAATGAATACACTTCAGATATAGAGATTAAACCTATTTCTTTGAGGTATTTGTTAGTTAAAACTTTGGATAGTATAGGGCTGTTGGATATTCTTCAATAGCCTTTTCTTGTGTCAGCATATTCCCACGCTTTGTTATTGGAGATTCATAATTTTATAAGATTATCGTGTTTTGTTTTAATCTTTTTCCATTGTTTCCAAAGACACATTCTTATCCTTGGCCTTAGCCATTCATCAAGTGTTTTAAGAATATTTCTCATATCGGCGATAACGAAATAGTTTATCCACCCCACTATTGCTTGTTTTAACTTTAGAAGCCTATATTCCATATTCATTGCATTACTTCTTGAAGTTAGCTCCTTAAGTTTTGCTCTAAATTTGTTTAGAGACTTCTCATGAACTCTTATTCTGTATTCATCTTTACTTCTGTAAAAAGAAAATCCTAGAAATTTAAGTTTCCAAGGTCTATCTACCCCAAAAGCATATGCCTTATATGTGATTTCTGTTCGTCAGACCAGAGGTTTGCCATCCGACTTCCTTCAGATTCCACTTCACAATGGACACCCTTGTCATTGACTATATGTTTCCCACTATTAGGGCACATTACGGTCTTTCACCGATTAGATTATGCCCATGCTGGGCGAACTTAAACAAAAACCGTACCTATTTAAGGTACGGTTTTCCGCAACACTAGTAAGTTGAGTTTTATTATAATATCGTAAATTTATTGTTAGGTATTTTTATTAAATTTTGTTGCCTTTTATCTTCATAAACTCTAAAATTCTTGTGCAATTCTCTTAGCTTCTCTTATTCCTTCCTCAATCTTTTCTTGAATATCTACACCAACAACGTCTAAACTTTCTATAGCAATAGTTTCTATTTCTTTAATTCCGAAGAACCCTAATATAGTCCTTAGATATTTATCTCCCATCTCATATGGAGCATTACCATATTCTCCACCTCTAGCTACTATGTGTACAGCTTTTTTATTATTTAAAAGTCCAGTTGGACCTTCTGCAGTATATTTAAAAGTTATTCCTGTTACACTTACATAGTCTATATAAGCTTTTAATATTGCAGGGATGCTTAAGTTCCACATTGGTGCTGCAATTATATATTTATCTGCTTCTGCAAATTGATATGCATATTTTAATATTGGATTATTCTTACTTTCCTCATCTTTAGGTTCAAATATTTTTCCTATATCCTCTGGTCTTAAAAAGTCTATATTTTCTTTATATAAGTCTAATATAATTACCTCATCTTTTGGATTGTTTTTTTTGTATTCTTCTACAAAGCTATCTGATACTTTAAAAGTTCTTGATTCTCCATCATTTTTGATGTTTGCTTTAATATATAATACCTTACTCATATCTCTTACTCCTTTACAATTTAGTATTTTTATGAACATTAATCTTCAGTGCTGTCAAATAAAATATGTTGCAAATATTCTACCTTTAAACTTCATATTATTCAAGGAAAGTTTATTTTTTAACATTTATCTAAATATCAAATTTTTTAAAAAGAAAGTTAATTTTGTTTAGTTATATGCATTATATTGGAACTAATATTATAATTATCTATATAAATAGGCTGCAATTTAGTACATACTTGTAATATTATGTTTGTGAATTACAATATATTAAGAGGTGATATACATGAAGAAGAAACTTATCATTATATCATTAATTGTAATCGCCCCAGTATTATTTATGATTAATGCATCATATATCAAATATGATGGAAAATTATATGTTGCAAATTCTGGAGGTGGAGAGGGTTATTTAGTTGGAGAACAATTAGGATCTGTTCGAAGCAGAGTACCTAATATAATTAAACCCTTTAAAAATAACCAATCAAACGGTTTCCCATATGGAACAGAAATTTATGCCTATGCAAATCCTTCACAAATACTTTTTAAATTCGATAATAAATATTATTTTTTACAAGATATTAATAGAGCAGAAAACTGGGGAAATGGAATTAAATTTAAAATTAAAAATAATAAAATAGTTTATTAGTAATATTGTAAAATAATTTTCTTATAAGAGCGAAACAAGGAAAGCCAAATGGCTTTCATTAAAAATTGATATATTTTCAATATTGTTCTAAAACATAGCCTTTTAAAAATAAATAATTTTAACTCTTAACTACTTTATATCTATTTAACTGAGAGATAAAAAAACCTAACCTTTCATATAACTACAAAGGTTAGGTTATAAATATAAACTACAATAAAAACATCGTAAAAATTGTAGTTATTAATAATCCTATAATAACAGGTTTCATATTTTTTCTTGCAAGTTCATATGGACTTACTCCACATACTACTGCATAGGGTATAATTGTCCAAGGTACTAATGCTCCTCCCCCTACCCATATGGCAGATACTTGACCTAATGCAGCTAATGTATCTATTCCATGTCCAAGGGATGTTCCTAAAAGCCTTGCAATTGCTCCTACAAGGCCTAAGCCTGAAAAGCCTGACCCATCTAATCCTGTTATTCCTCCTATAATTGCAGTAGTTAATGATGTTACTATACTATTCATAGGTACTAATTGCGCTAAGGCCATGCCTAAATCGCTTACGATTCCATCTGCACCTACTGAAGCAATTTCTCCAAACAAATATCTAAATCCACCTGTTCCCATATAAAAAAATGCTGCTATAGGAATTACTGGACCAAATACAGTAAATCCAAATTTAAATCCCTCAACTAAAAAATCTGGTATTTTATCAAGTCCTTTTTCTTTATAAGATATTAGAGAAATTATTATAATTAATGCTATTGATGTTCCACCAATTAAAGCCGTTGCCTCATTCCCTTGAAGTTTAAAAAAATAAAGAATTAAAATATCGATTATATATGCTATAACTATTATTGCTGCACTAATATTTTTCATTCTTTTACTCAAACTTACTTCTTCATATTCTTCATCAAAAATAACTTCTTCCACTTTTTCATTCATATCTAAGGAAATATTTTCTTTCTGCTCTTTTCTTATATAATAATAAGCTAATACTGTGGTAGTTACTCCCATTACAATTACGATAGGTATACTAGCAGAAAGAACTGCCTGCACAGATATACCTGCTGCTTCAGAAGTTAGTTTTGGAGCTCCTTGAATTACATAATCTCCTGATAATGAAAGACCACTACCAAAAATATTAAGACAGATTGCTACTGACATAGGAGTAAGTCCCGCTTTAATCATAACAGGAAGTACCACTACTCCAATTAAAGCAACTGCAGGGGAAGGCCAAAAAAACCAAGAAATTATCATAAAAAATATTCCTATTCCCCAGTAAGCCACAAAAGGTGTTTTTACAAATTTCTCAAAAGGTTTAACTATTACAGTATTAATTTTAGTAACTGTAAGTAACTTACTAAATCCACTGATTACAGAAATAATTAATATAGTTCCACCTAGTTGCCGATATGCATATAGAAAGCTATCAAATATAACTTTTATAGAATCAATTATAGAATTTGTAGCTGAAAAAGCTATTAGCACAATTCCAATAATACAAGCTAAAGAAATATTTTTCTTAAAACCTAAAGATAGTAATATTATTATTACCATCACCAAGTATATTATATGAACTATCCCTAATTGTATCTCCACATTTTCACCTCTTTTACATAATGTATACTGAAAACATAATTAATAAATATTACTAGTATATTTATTTCAGTCTCCTAAAAGTGCTTACTGTATAATATGTAAAAAGAAGCATTTGGTCTTAAAATATTATATTAAATAAGCCATCTCAAGAAAATAACAGGTCACTATGTTAGTCTATTTTGTATCATATTACTTTACCATATATAAAATAAACTATCATTTTTGACTTGCTATTTTCTTTCACATTTCTAAATAAGATACTATTATAATTTTTTATTATTTATTACTTTGATCTATTACATAGGCTATTAATGCTACAATTATTACTGCTATTATAATCTGGGGCAGGAAGACTAATATACCAGCCACTGCGCCTCCTATCATTCCAATTAACCCTATACCAACTGCTATAACTAATAATAATAACAATGCTATTAAAATTATGCTGCCTACAAATTTAAAAATAATAAATATTAAAGCAAATACCGCAAAAATTATTAATAACGTAAGGGCTGTAATCATAATTCTCACCTCCTAAATCTATTCAAATGAATAATTAGTTTTTTGTATATTTATTTTTCTTTATTAATTCTCTGAAAATATATTCTTATTTTTATATAACTATGTAATAACTTTCAATAAAGTTCTACACAAATAAGCCAGCAGTTTTTAATTATAAAGCTGCTGGCTTATTTATAGATATAGGTATCCAATATGAAATTTTAAAATATACTCTAAAAAATAGCTTAAATTCTTAAGTATTAAGGATTAACAATTAATAATGAAGAATTCAGGAAAAAATTCACTAGAGGTGAATTTCTTAAAATAAAATTTATTTTTAAAAAACTCCAAAGGCTTTAGCTGTGGAGTTTTAACCATAATTCTTCATTCTTAATTTTTAATTCATGGCAAAAATTTTATTATGGAAATTAAAATCATGCATAACTGAATTTTCATTTTGGAACTCTATATTTACTTATAAGCTAATCCTCCTTTTTCTGTCCGTAGATTTTGAATTTTTTAATCATTAAGTCCATCTCTTCTTTTTGTAATATAACTGGATCACCTATTGATTTAACACGACAATATATTTCTGAGCAATATTCTATTTCTTCTGTAATATTAAATGCATTTAACAAATCATTAGCTCCAGCTAATAATCCATGATTTGCTAATATAACTGCCTTTCTATCTTTCATAGCTTCAAGTGCATTTTCTGCTAATTCTTTTGTTCCATAGGTTGCGTATTTTGCACATCTTACATTATGTCCAGCTAAAGCTACTAAATAATGTACTGGTGGAAGATCCCAATTCAAACAAGCTAATGTAGTAGCGTACACTGTATGAGTATGAATTATTGCGTTTATATCTTCTCTATTTTCATAAAAAATCTTATGCATCTCATACTCACTTGAAGGCATACGATTACCATCCACTATTTCTCCTTTTAAATTCATAACAATTATATCTTCTGGTTTGGTTTTAAAGTAGTCTATTCCTGTAGGTGTAATTGCCATAAGCTTCTCTTCTCTATTAAATATGCTTATATTTCCACCAGTCCCCCTAGTTAATCTACTAGTAATTAACTTTTGTCCATATTCTACAAGTAACTGTCTTTCTTTCTCCATTAACATAATATATAACCCCCTTATATTATAAATTTTACCTAACGCTTATCTTATATTCTTTATAATATCTTTTGCATTCTCAATACCTGCTAATATTCTAACTAATCTATTATTAATCTTTTAATCAATTCATTATTCTAAAATTTTTTAAAGAGCCTATTTATCTTATTTGTTATTTTATATTGGATAATATTTAATGCATAATAAGCAAATTTATTTTATATTATAAAAATTTACATATCTATATTTAAAATATATAATTATTACGCTGGCAAGATTATAGTTATAAATAAAAAAACTAGCAATACACTACTAGTTTTTTTATTTATTATATAAGTCGATATTGTAAATTATTAAACTTTAAATATTAAATTAGAATTTACTATTTATCTTTTGATATATACCAATAAGCTAAAGCTACAAACACAATACCTCCTACCATATTTCCTATAGTTACCATTAATAAGTTATATCCATATCCACTAATTGTTATTGATGCTGGATGAGGTATTAATAATCCTATTGCAAGTAATGACATATTTGCTACACTATGTTCAAAACCAGATGTTATAAATACAAATAAACACCAAAATATCATTATTAACTTTGAAGTTTCTTCCTTTAATCTAAAAGAACACCATATAGCAAGGCAAACTAATATATTACATAAAATACCCCTTATAAATAATTCTAGTGCAGGTGCTGCAATTTTAGCAGCGGAAGTCTTAACTATAAATTCTGCAACTGGTCCAGTAGCAAGTCCACTATAAGCATATAAAATAGCAATTAATACTGAGCCTATTAAATTTCCTAAAAAGCAAAAAATCCAAACTTTAACTGCTTCTCCTAAAGATACTTTTTTCTCTAAGCTACCTATGGTCATAACCATATTGTTTCCAGTAAAAAGATCTGATCCTGCCATAACTACTAAGCTTAATGCTACGCCAAAGCTAATACCCATAATTATCTTTGTATAGGGTGAATTGGCAGCATTTAAAACGCCTCCAATAGTAAAGATTAAAATTACTCCTAATCCAACAAAAATTCCAGCTAAAGTAGAACTAACTAAATATCTCCCCTTACTTTTCTTTAATAAATTACTTTTACTTAAAGCCGCATTACTTATTTTTTCTATTACATCCATAAACATATAATAATCCTCCTTAAGTTATCGTTAATATAATAACAATATTCCTTTAAAATGTATGTGATTATTATCACATATTCTTTGAATTTTGTTATTTTTATTAATAGTATGAATATTATGTATTTTAAGTTACACATACATAATGCTTATATCAAGTCTAAAATTCATATATGTGAAAATAATTAATGTTTTTTTAAAGTTACAAGATAATTTCTTATAAAAAACTAGCAGCTGTAGTATCTCTTCAGTATTAGTTTCCACCCCTGGGATATATAACAGATTAAAAGAATCTTAGATAAATTAAAGTACATGAGCAAACTTAATATATAAACTAAACTCTAAAATATACCCCTGAGGATGCAGTATGGCGCCACACAACATCTATGTTATCAAACAATTCTTTAGTTATATTGCATATTTTCATTAATACTGATTCAAGCTTTCGGTCTTGCTCCGAATTTTACTGCATCTTAGAGGACTCTTATACAATTGAGAATTAACAATTGAGAATGAAGAATTATTGATACTTCTTCTTTATAAAAGAAGTTTTAAATTAATTTATTTTTAAGTGATACAGCCATTTCTTATAAAGAACTAATAATACATTGGTGAAAAATAATGTATAGAAATTAATAGTCAATTTTTCTGTAAATAAAAAAAACATCTAAAATCCTTAGATGTTTTTTTCTCTAACTTTGCATCTTTTTATAGCATTTCTAAATAATATATTTCTCCATAATATCCTTCACACTATAAGCAAAATCTTTTGATGCACCCCAGTCAAATTTTAAAAATAATCCTTCTGAACTTCCTGTAGAAATAGATTTTACAACAGTATCCCCTTTTAAATTATCTATAAGTACTACAAGCGCCACTCTATTGCTTACTCTAAAAAAATATTTTTCAAAAATTAAAACCCCTGTAGCTTTTTCATGATCTAAACTATTAAATTCACTATAAACTAAATCAGCATTCACTAGATCTTGTATAATATCAAAAGCTTCTCTAGGTGATAACCTAACTTTAAAATTACAGCTTCCCATAGCCTCTCCTTTTCCCTATATAAAATTTAATATTTTGTTAAAATATTTTGTATATATTTTTATTTTAAAATTGCTTCTTGCTATTATATTATTAAGAATTACTACTAAAAATACTTGATTATACACTAGTTTTTGGAGTAACATAATCTAAATTTTAACTATCTTCTCTCTTTCTATCAAAACAGATAAGTGAAATTCAGCTTAAATATATATAAAAATAACAAAGATAATATCATTTTTTTAATAAATTATTCTTAATGAATTTTATATCATTGTATATAATTTTACAATTTAATTTTCTAGGAAATAATTTTAATTAATTATTTAAACATAATCTTATTATGAATTGATCATAAAGTTCATATAATTCTTCTCTAGAAATATTTCCATCATAAGAAAGCCTAATTAATTCTTTTCTCTTTTTAGTTAACTCTAAAGCTTCTTTATCTTCATAATTAAGTTTATCTATAAGCGGCTTTATTTCTTTAGCAAAACTGTTTCCTATAATCATATTAATCCCTTCGTAGTATTGTATTAATGTATCTTTTCTTTCTTTTAAAGAACCAAATTCCTTATCATAGCCATCTATTTTCTCTTGGGATATTTTTTTATAGCTTTCAATTGCCGCCTTAGCTTCATCAGTTGCATTTTCTAAAAGAATGACTTTCTCTTCACTCTTTTCTTTATTATTACCTTTTTCCCCTCTAAGCTTTTCTACTCTCTCCATTAAAGCCATAAAAGTAGTGTTAGGGTATGAATAGCTTTTATTATCATAATGAAGATAAATATTTTCTGGATTTCTATATATTATGAGAGTGCAATTTTGTGAATCTTTTTCATAAAGCTCAAGTGAAATTCCTTCTTTACCTTCTACAAAGTCTTTACTTATTTCTTCTAAGGTTATGATAATCTTATTAGATTTTTCTATTATCTCTATTCCTTTTTCTCCCCAAATAAGTTTTATCCCATTTTTAAAATTTATTACATAATTATCACTGCTTATATTTTTATTATTCCTAAATATACTTTTTAAAAATCCCATTATAACACTCTCCTTAATAAGCAATATAAAAAACAATGCACAATTCACAGTTGTGGATGAAATTATTTTTGATAAAAATAATTTCTTTAATGGATTTTTAACTAGCAATGCAATTGCTAGTTATTCTGCGTCGAACACTGTTCGCCGCTACAATTAATTAATTTAAAATTTCTCAGTTTTTACTGAGAAATATCCATAATTGTGAATTTTGCATTGTGCATTGTGAATTAAATTATTTCTTTCTTCTCTTGATTTTTTCCATTCTTTTTATTCTCTTTTTTCTTTTTCTTACGTTCATTAATACACGAATAACTAATATAACAATAATTAATATAAATATATATGTTAATAAATTTGCTTTAATTATGCTCCATAATGTTATGGTAGTGGTTATTTCTGAGGATTTTGAAGCATCCCTTGTCTTTAATGTAACTGTTCCAAAATTCTCTTCTGATTTTCTCTTAAATATATCTCCTGTAATATCAAATTCTATTTTTGCTTCTTTATTATTTGGTTCATTATTATAGTAAGTTAAGTCTTTAGAAATTATTATTGGCGCTTCTATAGTTTTTTTAGGACCAAAATATTTAAATAATTTGTATTCTACAGGCAAAGTTTCAATTACATTTTCTGCCTTTAACTCAACTTCTTTATTAACATTATTTTTATACTTATATATTGTAGGTAGTACATCATAGCTATAATCTATTATTTTTTTCATATCCTCAAAAACTACAGTATCAGCATCATTTAACTTAGAGTTTAAAACTACTCCTATAATTTTTCTTCCATCTCTTTCAAAAACAGTAAGAAGACATCTTCCTGCCTTATCTGTATATCCAGTTTTTCCTCCTATACAGCTTTTATCATAAAATTCACTATCTTCCCTTACAAATTTATTAGTATTCTTTATGGTAAAAGGTGCTCTTTCCCCTATAGCTAGTTCTGTACTAGATGTTTTCACTACTTCTAAAAACTCTTCAATAGTAAAAGCTTTTCTAGCAAGTTTTGTAAGATCATAAGCTGTACTTTTATGCTTATCAGTATAATCATCTAAACCATTAGGAGTTATAAAATTAGTATTATTCATACCTAGTTCTTTTGCTCTTTTATTCATCATTTTCACAAAAGCTTTTCCGCCATCATCCTTATTAGGTATATTAGTAGCTAATGCGGTAGTCATATCATTTGCTGAAACTATCATCATACTTTTTAAAATATCAGATGCTAATATTTCTGCACCAACGTTTACATATGTATAAACTCCATTAATAGCTGTAGGTTCTTGTTCAGCTGCCTCTTGAGTGAAAATCAATTTTTCATCCATATTTACATTTTCACAAAGAAGCAACGAACTCATAATCTTCGTAATAGAAGCTGGAAAGGTTGTATTATCACCTTCTTTATAATAAATAATTTCTCCACTATCAAAATCTACAGTAATAGCATATTGGCCAACAATTTCTGGCTTTTCCAATGCAAAAACATTATAAGTGCTACTAAATATAATGATAATAACCATTAGCAAAGTCATAAATTTCTTTCTCATATATACACCTTCCTTTAAGAGATATAAAAAATTAACCAAGTAAAAATTTTACTTATGTTTTATGTAACATAAGAATATAGATTTCTTTATTTTCGCCATTGAGTTTTAATGAAATAATATAACATAATTTACATACCAACTGGTTATCTTTTGAATATGTTTTGTATTATATTTAATTTATTTTTAGCTAAGAAACTTTCCAAAGAAAATTTTACTTTATTTAATCATAACATTAGTTACAATTTAGTAAATTACTTTTATAGAAAATTATAATAATAAAGAACTGGAGAAAAGTCTCTAGTTCTTTATTATTATAATTAATAATTTTATACTAAGATTATAAAGTACACTATTTTTCTAATAGAAAAATAGTCTTGTAATTATTGAATAGCTATTTTATTTTGGATATAAAAAACAAGTCTGCTACAAATAGCCCCTTTAATATTGATTGTTTTATTATAAATATAAATAGCTTATATTTATTTATTAGTTTTTAAAGCTTCTCATATTTCAAATACTTTAAGTATTTCATATGCACTAATCAAAGTTTACAATAATACCAAGGTATAAATTATACATATTTGTGCTGGTACATAAGTTAACCATACCCAAACTGATTGATTTTTAGGGCCTTTTTCTTTTATCTCTGATAGTCCTATTAAAAAATCTGAAAGAATAAAAAGTAGTGCTCCTATAGTAGTCATCCACCATGCCCCACCTACAGTTATAGATATATTTATTGCAAAGCTTGCCATAGTACAAATAACTAATGCATATACTAATGCTATTACATTTAGCGTTAAACTCTTGGTAGAATTAAATACAAATATTCTCCAAAGAATTATACAAAATATATACATTCCAATTAAGATAAAAACTAGATAATTCAAATTTTCCTTATAGGCAGCTATGGCTTTAAGGTATGCTAAAATATAAAAAATATGGGCAAATAAAAAAAATGCCATACCTTCAAT
Source organism: Clostridium sp. Marseille-QA1073 (assembly GCF_054863625.1). Taxonomy (NCBI): domain Bacteria; kingdom Bacillati; phylum Bacillota; class Clostridia; order Eubacteriales; family Clostridiaceae; genus Clostridium; species Clostridium sp. Marseille-QA1073. The sequence continues at coordinate 24,293 of NZ_JBSVQM010000010.1, forward strand.
TAACCTATTTTTTAATTTTATTATACTAGCCATAATCATATCTCCTATAGCAGAGAAACACATTCCTAATAAAAGTAGTAACGAATAGTTTCTTAATACTCCTGCGTTATTTCTCCATAATAAAAATGCCACAACTATCATAGAAAAACTAAAACACATTTTTATTACTAAATTAAGTTCTCCATCTTCTTTCTCTATTTTATTCATTTTCCTCAACACATAAATTCCATCTAGGATTATCATAAGTAGCTGTAAAATTGAAATAATAATTAAAAAACCTCTCACTTTTACCCTCCATGCCATATTTATAGAAATTTACAGTGCTATATTAAGTTAAAAATTTATTTAAAGTAGAATTTAAATAGTGAAAATAAAGAGCTATAAGAGTTTTGTAGCAAAACTTGAAATAATGCAAATTTAACAATTATGGTTGAAACTAATTATTATAAATTAGTTTAAAAATTCTCATGCTTTGCTGAGAATTCACCAAAATTGTCCATTGTCAATAGTCAATTCTCAATTTCATATTAATGTAAACTTAAACAATTTAATAATGCAATTCTATAAATACATAAATTATATTTAAAAGTAATGCATCTATATATTATTATATCAAATCAAAGTAAAAAGATGGTAACAAATTCATTAAGTTACCATCTTTTAAAAAACTTTTTATCTAACTTATATATTATTTTCTGCATTATTAGTTACACATGCCATTTCATTAGATTTTTTATTAAATACTTTTATAAACCTTTTTTTCGCTCTTCTAACATGTTCTCTAGCATATTCTTCTGCTTTTTTGTCATCACCGACTTCTATGGCTTTAATAATAGTTTTATATTCTTCTACAGCTTCTTTTTGAAGTTCTTCATCATATAGTGTAAGCAATCTAAATCTTCTAAGGTGATCATGTAATTCCTTCATATCTTGAGTAAGAATTTTATTTTGACTTTGAACTATCATCATATCATTCCACTGATTGTTCATTTCGAATAATTCTTCACGTCTATGAATTCCAATACATTCTTCCATATTACTAATAATTTCTTTTAAGGTATTTATATTTTTTCTTGAAATATTATTACAAGTAAGCCTTGCTGCTAATCCTTCTAAAACTTCTCTAATATCATACATCTCAAGGGCGTCTTCCATAGATATACCATTTACAACAGTTCCTTTTCTAGGGGCATTAGTTGCCAATCCTTCAAGCTCAAGCTGTCTTAATGCTTCTCTAACTGGGGTTCTACTTATGCCCATAGCCTCTGCAATCGTAGTTTCTACTAATCTATCTCCAGGTTTTAATTTATTGTTAAATATAGCTTTTCTTAAATTATCTAAAACTATCTCTCTTATAGGTCTTTCATCTTTTCCATCTATCTTATCTAAGAATTCTTCCAAAGTTATCACCTCCATATGCAATTATATATTATAAAAAGCGAGAAGAAAACCATCCCCCCGCTTATTTATTAATAATAAACTATCTTTTTACTTTCCTTATTACATCCATTACTGTTCCATCTCTATACTCTATTACACCTACAACTTCATCTTCAAAGTCTATTTTATCTGGTTTTCCTGTAAAACTTTCAGCAATTAATTTTAGCTCTTCAATAGACATTAAAGGTAGTTTTGTATCTTTGAGTGCTTCTATTAAATCAGCTCTCTCTGGATTAACAGCTATTCCTCTTTCAGTTACAACTACATCTATGTTTTCACCTGGAGTAACTACAGTAGTAACATCATCTACAATTATAGGGATTCTCTTTCTAATAAGTGGTGCTACTGCAACGGTCAATTTAGCCCCTGCCGCTGTATCAGGATGTCCTCCCTGTGCTCCCATTATTATTCCTGTGGAACCAGTCATAACATTTACATTAAATTTTGTATCTATTTCTGTTGCTGATAACATCATTATATCAAGTTGATGAGCAATACATCCTTTATTGTGAGGATTTGCATACATAGAAGCAGACATTTCAATATGATTTGGATTTTTCTTCATTGAAGCTGCAGCTGCTGCATCAAAGGTTTGCGTATCAAGCAATGCCTTAAATAAGCCCTCTTCTAATAATTCTACAAGTGTTGAAGTTATTCCACCTGAAGCGAAAGAACCCACTATATTATTTTCTAACATATAGTCTCTTAAATTTCTAGCAACTGCAAGAGATGCGCCGCCACTTCCAGCTTGGAATGAAAAACCTTCTTTAACTAATCCTGAAGCTATTAAAACTTCTGCTGCATACTCAGCTATTAAAAGTTCCGTAGGACTTTTTGTAACTCTAGTTGCACCAGTAGCAATTTTTGAAGGATCTCCTATCTCATCTACTACCACTACATAATCTACTAATGTTTGATCTATGCTAGCAGGATATAATGGGTAATCCACTAAATTGTCAGTAATAGCAATAACTTTATCTGCATGTTTGGCGTCTACCATTGGGTACCCCATAGAACCAAAAGCAGATTTTCCATCTCTTCCATTCATATTTCCCATAGGGTCACAAGCAGGAGCTGCTATAAAGGCTACATCAATTTTAACCTCTCCTGATTCAATAGCTCTAGCTCTTCCACCGTGGGTTCTGAATATTACTGGCTTTCCTAATATATTATTTAATGACACCTCTTGACCTAGCTTTCCTCTAAGCCCACTAGTTTGAAGTCCTGTAACTACTCCATTGTTTATATGATCAAGCAATGGCTCATGTGCTCCTGTCAATGAAGATGCACATATAGTTATATCTTTTATTCCAAGACTAGCAATTTCATCCATAACCATATTTAATATATAGTCACCATTTCTTAAATGATGATGAAAAGATATAGTCATGCCATCTTTAACTCCAGCTTTAATTATTGCTTCCTTTATGCTTGGTAGTATTTTTTCTACTCCTGGAATAGAAAGTGATTTCATAGGTGCATATTTTCTTCCTTCTATTCCCATTTCAAAAGTTCCTCTATAAGGTTTTACTTCTCCATATCCTTCTATATATTTAGGTAATTGTCTTCCAACAGCGTTAACTATTTGTTCCATTGTTCTACCCCCTTATATAATTCCTGCGCCTTTTGCTAATGAAACTACTCTTTCCGCCTTTTGAATTACAGGAACATCAACCATCTTTCCATCTACAGTAATTACTCCAATTCCCTTTTCTTCAGCTTCTTTAGCTGCATTAATAATAATCATTGCTTTCTCAACTTCTTCTTTAGTTGGTGTAAAGATTTTATGAACTTGTTTTACCTGTGATGGATGTATGCAAGATTTTCCTGAAAAGCCTAATCCTTTTGCATCTTTAGCTTCTTCTATAAAGCCTTCCATATCACCTAAATTTGCATAAACTGTGTCAATAGAATCTACACCTGCAACACTAGCAGCTAAAACTATTTGGCATCTTGCAAAGAAAAGCTCTCTAGCGGCTTTAGTTCTATCAACACCTAAAGTTCTTGTAAAATCCTCTGCTCCAATAGATATAGCTACAACTCTCTTACTAGCCTGTGCTATTTCAAGAGCATTTAATACTCCCTTTGGAGTTTCAATAGCAGCTTGTATCTTTATTGATCCTTTTTCTAAATTATTTTCATCTTCTAACTTAGTAAGTAATTCATCCAGTTCTATGATATTTTCTTTGGATTCACTCATAGGAAGTCTTATATTTTTTAATCCAGCCTTAACCAGCTCTTCAACATCTTTTTTACCAAACTCAGTATACAATGGATTTACTCTAGCAAAAACTTCGCTTTTACTATAATCTATAGTTTTTAAAGCTTCACATAATAAATCCCTTGCACTATCCTTCTCGTTATAAGCTACTGCATCTTCCAAATCGAAGACTATACAATCAGCTCCATATATAGGGGCATTCACTAACATTTTAGGATCACTTGCAGGGCAAAATAACATGCTTCTTCTTAATTTCTTATTCATTTTTATTCCCCCTAGCTCTTTTAACTGCTGTTTTTACTCTTGCTTTTATAACAAAATCTAATGCTCCAAAGTCTTCAACTTCAACCTTAGCATTTTCAACATTTAATTCACTTAATGCTTCTCTTACAGCAATCTCCATATGTCTTCCAAAAATCTTTTTAATTTTACTTTTTATATCAATAATTATCCCTTCTACCTCATCTAATTGAACTTTTACCAAAACGTCATCTGATTTTTCATTTCCAGCTATACCTATCATAATAAAACCTACCATCCTTTCCCTCTACTATAATTTATATTATGATTAAAGATTAAAGGTATAAGAGATTACTTATACCTTTAAAATGCTTTATCTATGCAAATAAGCCAAATACTACGCTTGCAATAACAAGCATTATTCCTCCACCAATTCTTGATGAAATTTGAGCAAAAGATATAAGTTCCATTCTCTTAGCAGCACCTAGAACTGCTAAGTCACCTGAACCACCTCTATTAGCCATACATAAACCTGCTGTTATAGCTGTTTCTATTGGATAGAATCCTACTAATATTCCAAGTAAAGCTGAACCTACAACTGCTCCTATAACTATAAATCCGGCAATTATTAGATTTGAAAGAGTCAATGCTGCAATTATTTCTCCAAGGTCAGTATACGCTACTCCAACGCCTATCATAATAACCCATAAAAATTTTGATGCAAAGAAACTTTGAAGAGTTTTAGCACCTTGTTTTAATTCTTCAGGTATTAAGTTAAATATATTAAATATTGAGACGAATAAAACCATATAGGCAAATGTATGAATTTGAACTCCACCAATAGATGGAAGTATTTTTTTAGACATTAACGTTCCTAATATATAAAAACCTGTTGAAAGAACTAATCCTGCAGCAATCTCTTTATGTGTAATTTTAAAGTCTGACTTTTGTTCTTCTGCAGAAAAATTCTTAGTTTTTATTAGATTACCATTTCCAGTTAATGCTGGTTTTTTATCTCCTAATTTACTTAAAAGAGCACCCATAAATATTGAGATAATATTTGCAATTGTTAGTATTGGAAAAGCAAAAGATAAAAATTCTTTTGGATCTCCTCCTGTAACAGATTTATATATCTCTGACATAGGTATTGCACCTGCACCAGTTCCACCACCCATTATAGGTAAAACATACTTCATTGCAACCTCCATTGGTGAAACTCCTGTTATAAGTCCTCCTATAGCTCCAAATATAAATGCTCCTAATATACCTGCTAATATTGCTGGTATATAACCTGTAAGAGCTTTAACTAATAATTTTCTATTAACAGCAAGTATACTTCCTGTAATTAATACTGATATAAATAAGTTCAAGAAGTCTGCATCATCCATAAAGAATTTGATACTTTCAATAGTTGATTCTGGCATAATTCCTTTATAAACTAAGTAAGCTGAACCTAAAAAAGCAAGTATTGCTCCTCCACCAACATACTCTTTCCATATAGGAATTCTATCTCCAACTTCACCAAATATTATTCCTAAAATAAACATTACTGCAAAAGCTCCTGTTATTTCTTTAGGGATAATATCGTACATTGATGCCGCAATTACTATTATTGCAAATATTGCAAATAAATATAGAGGCATTCCAAATACTTTAAAATGTTGTTTTCCATTAATAGTATTATTAATTTTTTCCTCACTTTTCATAGTTTAACCCCCTATAAAATAATATCCTAACCTTTTGTATACATTTTCACTATATTGTATACAATTCTTATGTATACAATATATCACTTGTATACAATTTGACAATAGCTTTATATGAATTTTTTCATAATTTTCTATTTTTCATTAAATGATTTATTTTTGTTAGATATTTTATTTAGTAAGAGAAATAAGATTAAATCACAATTTGATATTGAATTTTAACTTATAAACAGTTTTTTATATTTTAAATTTAAATAAAATTTCATTGTAATTTTAAAACTAATTTAAAGGTTTATTAATTTCTTCTAAATAGATTTCCCTGAAAAATAAAAATTATTTAATAAATAAATGCTGTTTTCTAGAGGTTGTAAATTATCAATATACTATTAGTAAAAAATATAAAAAATAAAAAGCCAGTAATAAAATTACTGACTTTTTTATATTAACAAAACCATTTTCTTCTCAACGATTTATTCTAAATCTGATAATTATTTAAAATACTCCATATAGTATTACTCCTAAAATTCCAGCTACAACAATTACAAGTATAGGATGCAATTTTGATTTTAAACTAATAATTAATATTATTGCTCCAATTATTATAGATTTAATATCTAAATAAGATTGTTTGGCTAGAGATAAAAATGCACTTATAATAAGACCAATTAATGCTGGTCTCATCCCCATCAATGCTGACTTCATAACCAATGAATTTTTAAATTTTAACACACAATGAGTTGCTATTGAAACTAATATAAATGGGAAGGCTACTACACCAAGAGTTGCAAAGAAACTTCCCCAAAAGCCACTAATTGTATATCCAACAAAAGTAGCTGAATTAATTGATATAGGTCCAGGTGTCATCTGTGAAATTCCTATTATATCTAAAAACTGAGAAGAGCTTAACCAATGATTCGTTGTTACTATTTCTCTTTCAATTAAAGGTAACATGGCATAACCACCGCCATAACCAAAAACACCTATCTTGAAAAAACTCATAAATAATTTTATAAGCATATCCATATTAAGCCACCTGCTCTCTTAAAAAAATTATTCCATAAATAGCAGAAATGAAAATCATTATAACTGGGTGAACATTAAAAATTGTAATTGCTAATACACAGGTCACTGTTATAAGAATATTAGTTGTACTCTTTTTTACAGACTTGGATAAACTTTTTACAGCAAGTAATACTAGCACAGGTACCGCTCCTGTAATACCTTTAAACACATTATCTACTATAGGATTTTCTCTAAATTGCATAAAAAAAGCAGCTATAGTGAGTATTATTAAAAATGAAGGTAATATTACTCCTAATAGAGCAAGAATTGCACCTAAAACTCCTCCTAATTTATATCCTATAAATAAAGATGAGTTTACTGGTAATGCTCCTGGAAAACTTTGAGCTATTACAAGTATATCGGTAAACTCTTCTTTAGAAATCCATTTTTTTGATTCAACTACCTCCCTTTCAATTAAAGGAATCATGGCATATCCTCCACCAAAGGTAAAAGCACCAATCTTAAAAAAGCTTAAAAACATTATAATTAACTCTTTCATAAAAAATCCTCCACTTTCTTCCTAAAATAAACAATATAATAAAGAAAGAATATAAAATTTCATTGTTTTTCAATTTTAATTTATAAGTTAAATACATAAAACATTTAATTATTTAATTAATCTCATAACAAAAGTTTATAAAGTCATTTATAAACTCCATTTCCTTTTCATCAATATATATAAAGTTAAATTCTCTAAGCATACTGAAATTTTTTATTGGAACAACTACAATGGTTCCCTGTTCCAACTCCTTTTGTATTGCCTCCCTTGATATGATTGTATATCCTGCATTATATTCTACTAAAGATACCAAAGAAGTAATGCTTCCAACCTCCATGTGGGCATTGATAGTATCAGGACTATATCCTCTCCTAATTAATTCACTTTCAAATATTTCTCTAGTACCTGACCCTTGTTCTCTTAATAATAAATTTCCTTCTAAAACTTCTTCAAGTTCAACAGATTTTCTACTTGCAAAATCATGATTAGGTGAGGCAGCCAAAATAAGTTCATCATCTTTAAAATTCTTAAATTTAAATTTCTTTTTATCAAAAGGTCCTTCTACTATAGCCAATTCAATTTCCCTGTCTATAAGCTTCTTTAAAATAATATTTGTGTTATCCACATGTAAAGTTATATTTACATTGTTGTTAACATTTTTATACTTACCTAAAATATGTGGCAATACATAACCGCCAATGGTCATAGTAGCTCCAATACGATGCCTTCTTATAATAGATGAAGAATCCTTTAGCTTTTCTTCCATATTCTGCGATATTGCATACATTTCTTTAGCATATTCCAAAAGAATTTTTCCTTCTTCCGTAAGCTTTAAATGTCTTCCTTCTTTTTTTATAAATTTTACTCCATAATGTGTTTCTAAATATTGTACTTGCTGATACACAGCAGGTTGAGTTAAATTTAAAATTTCAGCTGCTCTAGTAAAATTATTAGTTTTAGCCACAGTTATAAAAGTAATGAGTCTTGAATCAATCATTTTTATATCACCTTAAAATAGATTTTTACTCTATTCATAAACCTTTCTTATTGATATTTAACGATTTAGTAATGTTTTATTTATTATAAAATTCTTTCTAGAAAAAATTTCAGCCTTTTAATTTTTAGATAGTATATTAAGAAGTAATATTACTTTGTATATTAATCTTTTTAATTATTCCACCATGCCTTTCTCTCTTAATAAAATTGTAGCATAGGTTTATTATAATCAAAACTTATAATAATTTATAAAACTATAAATTTTACTTATAGTTATTTCATAAAATATTTATCTTTACGATTTATTCATTAATGTTGTGGGAACTTATGTAAGAGCTTAAAAAACTAGCATCAATAAAATATCTTTTATGGCAAAAAACAAATGGACAACGAAGAAAAAATTTTCTAACGTTGTCCAATATTTATCTACTAGAACTGAATACTAAATCCATTAAATTTATGTATTCCGGTTCCGTGTTTTATGAAATTTTTTTGTCTAAGCTCTTTAACAGCTTTACTTACCTCATCAAGTATATTTATATCTAAGCCTAATTGATTATGTGCTCCATAAATTTTCTTTACATTTGGAATCTTTGTTATCTTATCTAAAGAATTAATTAAATCTTCTGGACTTGTAGTTGGATAATGAGCATATATTGTTCCTTCATATAATAAATCTCCAGTATATAAATAACCTTTTTTATTATCAAAAATTGAAATATGTCCTGGTGAATGTCCTGGCGTATGATAAATGACTAGTTCCCTATTCCCGATATTTATACTATCTCCATCATGTAATAAAGCTGTTGGTATTCCTTGAAACGGCTTATATGTGTGCGGATTAAAAGTATTAGGTACAGATTTTGTAATATCACGTGCTACGTCTTTCCTTATTTGCTCAATTGAAAGCTTTTTTATTCCATTTATAAGCCAATCTTCTTCTGCTTCATGTACAAATATGTTTTCATATTGGCTGTGACCTCCAATATGATCCCAGTGAACATGAGTAGTAAAAACTAATATTGGTAGTGATGTAAGCTTATCAGTTATTCTTTTAATGTTATCTATACCTAACCCAGTATCAATTAATGCCGCTTTCTCCTCCCCTAATAATAAATAAGAATGAACTTTTTCCCAGTGTCCATATTCACTTATAGCAAATGTCTCACTGTCAATTTCCTCAACTGTAAACCAAGAATCCATGATTTCTATCACTCTAAAATACCCCCTCTTTTTTACTATGTTACTAATTAAATTATATTTAACTTTTATATAATAAAAAAGGTTTATGGCTTAAGAATTAAGACATAAACCTTTATACAATTGATTAAGTTTATCAGTGGTGGAAAACTAGCAATAGAATTGCTAGTAAAAAAATCTATTAAAGAAATTAGTTTGATAAAAGCAATTTCACCCTCAATTGCGAATTATGAATTATTAATAGGCTCCTTTACAGTAGCCATCCGCAATTTTATTAAAACCTTGTTGTTTTAATATTATTATAATTAATCCAAAGACTTCATAGGATGAAGTTAGGTCTCTATTCATACTTTTAAGTTTGCTTTCAATAGCTCTGCAAAGGGATGTTAAATCTCCTTCTGTTAATGGTTGTTCTACATCATCTGAAGCTTTGCTTACCGTATTTTTAATTTTATTAACCTCAAATTCTTCAATTCTACCATTTTTCTTTATAATTTTCATTGGTTTCACCTCTTTTTAAATGTAATTTATTTTAGTATAAAATAAATTATCATAATATTCAACCTAATGAATTTACAATATAATAAAATTCAAATTTTATTTGCTTTAGTCTATAACATAAAAAAGGAAATTCTATATGGAATCTCCTTTTAAAACTATTTTAAACTCGTATATTACTTTTCAAAATCTTTTTTGAATTCATCTATTGAATCTTTTAAAAGAGTTACACTATAAGCAACTGCTGGTCCTCCACCAAAGCCTGTGGCTACTATTGCAGATTCCATAATTTCCTCTGGAGTCGCTCCAGCTTTTAGCGCATTATATACATGAAATACTATACAGTATTCACATCTACTAAATACAGCTATTCCTACACTTATAAGCTCCTTAGTCTTTACATCAATCTCGCCTTCTTTACTTGTCTCTCCTAAAAAATTCATGAAAGCTTTCATTTCTTTTCCATTTGTTTTTGATACAGCTTGTACACCTGACATAAATTCATTTAACATTTTTCTTGGACTTTTACTCATAATACCCCTCCTAGCAATTCTTTTGTGCTTTGAACTCAGTATAACAATGTTTGTATATATTTACAATAAATGTAGTGAAGTTAACTATTTGATATTTATATATACTAGGAAGTATCTATAGACATTTTGTATGAAAACTTAGAATAATACATATTTAAGTCGAAAATGATTCACTTAATTCAATTCATAATTCACAATGAAAAATTCACAATTATGGGTATTTCTCAGTGTAAACTGAGAAATTTAAAATTGATTCTTTTAAAGTTACGAGTAACTTTTTACACAAAAACTAACAATATAAAATTGCTAGTAAAAATCTATTAAAGAAATTATTTTATCTAAAATAATTTCCACATTAATTGTGCATTGTGCATTGCTTTAAGTTTCCCATTAATTAAAAAAGGCTATGAAACATTTGTTATTTAACATTTCATAGCGTAAGATTTACTTGATTTTTATTTTTTCTGCTGTAAGATTTCTTTTCATTATATCTTTTAAAATACCTATATCATCATTACTATTAAAAGCTCTTTTAGGAATTATCATAGATTTAATATTTCCTAAATAGATAAATATACTGTTTTTTGATTCCGTTACTTTAAAAATATTTTTCCAACCTATATTGTTATTACTTGATTTGCTAATCAATAAAATTCCATCATCATTTATAATATAATTTTGTTCTTCCTGTAAAAGCATTTCGCTTTTAAAAACCTTTTTTGAGTAAAAAACAATTAGAAAATAAAAAGCTCCTAAAATTAAACTAACTAGTAAAATTCCTGTAGGTATTGCAATAATAAGTATTTCCTTTAATAATTGAGCATCCATACCATTAGAAAATATTTTAAAAAGTATTGTACCCATAAACAAAATAAAATATAAAATAGCAGCTCCATAAAAATGTTTTTTGCTATGATGAATATTAAAATCTTTATAATCTTTAAATTCTAGCTTAAAGTTAGCTTTTACTTCCTTTTTCTTTAAGTTATCCATAACTCTCCTCCGTATTTTAATCTTATGCTTTTATCATACATTAAGGAATAATTGGTTGTAAACCTTAATTGTAAGTTATAAATATTTATTATTGGAAATTATGTTTATTTTATGAAAAGTTCAATAAATATATTTAATACTAAAAAATTCTCTACAGAACGTTTAAGAACTGTAGAGAATCTTTTAATATGATTTTATTCTTCGAAGTTAAACTCCCTATTTACATATTTAGCTAATAATTCAATAGACGCTTCTATATCCTTCATATTTACAAAGGCATTTGGTCCATGTACATATCTCATTGGTGCAGATATTCCAGTACATCTTACTCCAAAATTTGATCTATTTATAGCTCCTACATCGGTACCTCCAGCATAAATAACATCTCGCTGATATTTTATATCATTTTCCACACAACATTTAATCATTTCTTCAACTAAATATTCATCACAAATTACACTGCCATCAGATATTTTTACAGCAGTTCCAGCACCTAAAGCATTACTTCCTGTATCACTATTAGGATAATCATTAGCTATAGTACCATCTAAAGCTATACCTATATCTGGATTTATCCTATTTGCTGCTACAGTAGCACCTCTTAAGCCGAGTTCTTCTTGGGTGGAAAATACACAATATACATCATTATATGGTTTTTCTATTTTTTTAAGAGCTTCTGCTAATATATAACAGCCTACTCTATTATCTAATGCTTTTGCACATACATTATCATTTTTAAGCTCTACAAACTCCCCTATATATGCTGCTACATCTCCAATTTTAATATATTTTGCTGCTTCCTCTTTAGATTGTGCACCAATATCTATATATAACTTTGTTATATCTTTTTTAATATTTTCAGTCTCACAAGAGTTGGAAATAACTCCTATCGTCCCATTTCTAAACTTAACTCTACTCATAATAGTAGGTATTATAGGAATTCCACCTAAAGCTCTAACTATTATAGTACCTTTATCTTCAATCTTCATTACTTGAAAACCAATTTCATCCATATGAGCAGAAGCCATTATTTTCTTCTTATTTTTCCCATATCCTTTTTTGAACACAATTAAATTACCCAATGGATCAGTAATAATATCATCACCATATTTTTTAATTTCTTCTTTTATAACCCCTCTAACCTCTTTTTCATATCCACTTACACCAAAAGCTTCCGTTAATTTTTTTAGAAACATATATATTCCCCCAATTAAAATTTATTTATAAGGTAACTTCTATAAAATTTATTGAAATCCTTTTTATTCGATTAAAATAAAACCTATCTTTAAGGCTTTACATAAATTTTATAATAAAATATATTTAAATTTTAAAAATTTATTACAAATTAAAATATTATTGTAATACTTTAATATACATTATATATAGATGTAACACTTTCAAATTTAATATATAGATTTATACAATTGTGCTATTAAATTATTTAAATTTACATCAATATGAAATTGAGAATTGACGATTGACAATGGACAATTACGGATACTTCTCTTTTGTAAGAGAAGTTTTAAATTCATTCTTTTTAAAAATCTATTTAAAAAATTAATTTGTAAAAATTGATTTTCACCTTAATTGTTAATTTTCCATTCTCAATTCTCCATTGATTAAGTTGTTTCTCAGATATGAAAAGACATATACCAAAATAAATATTTATTATTAAACCATTAAAAGGAGGGTAACATGAATAGAGATTTGGATTTAGCAATTAACTTAAGAAAAAGTGGTAAGTTAAGAGAATCTAATGAATTGTTAGTTAAGTTAGCAAATGCATATCCGGAAGATGCTATGATAAATTATCATTGTGCTTGTGGACTAGAGGCTTTAGGCTTAGATGCAGACGCTATACATTATTACGAAAATGCAATATATGGAGGGCTACCTAATGAAGATTTACAGGAAGCAATAATAAATTTAGGAAATAATTATAGAGCTTTAGGTAGATACGTTAAAGCAAGACAAGTGTTTGAATATGGATTAAATATATTCCCTAAAAATAATGCAATTAAAGTATTTTATGCAATGACATTGCATAATTTAAAAGAGTATGAAAAATCCATGGAAATTTTATTAAAAGTTTTAGCTGAAACTTCAAATGATAAAAATATAATGAAATATAAAAAAGTAATACAATTTTATTCCGATAAACTAGATATGAGATGGTAATTTACTTAAATTTTATATAAAACTTAAAATCTTTAAAAGTTAGGATTAATAATTAAGAATGAAGAATTTTTGTTATGGAAGTAAAAACATTGAATAAATTAAATTTTTATTAAAGAATTCTATAATTATTCTTCTTTATTAGACATCCTAAATTTACAATAGTGCTTCATGGCTAATTGTAAAAAAAGGTTATGGAGATATTTCTATCTCCATAACCTTTTTATCCAATAACTTTTAATTCTTTATCATATTTATTTAAAACTTCACAGCCGTCCTCTGTTACTAATACCAAGTCTTCTATCCTTACCCCAAATTCTCCTGTCAAATATATCCCTGGCTCAATAGAAAATATCATTCCCGGTTTTACTACATCTGTATTTATAGAAGATACATCACCAAAGTCATGAACTTCTATACCTATAGAATGTCCTGTTCTATGAGTAAAATATTTACCATAGCCTGCTTTTTCTATATGATTTCTTGCTGCTGCATCTATGTCACAAAATCTTACTCCTGGTTTAACTGCTTCTATAGCCTTTTTATTTGCTTCTAGAACAATATTGTAAACCTCTTTTGCTTTATCAGATACAGATTTATAGAAAACTGTTCTTGTCATATCTGAGCAATAAGAATTCTTTAAGCATCCTATATCTATAATTATGCTATCTCCTTCTTTTACCATAGAACCATCTACTTCATGATGTGGATCTGCACCATTAGATCCATAAGCAACTATAGGACTAAAAGAATAACCATCAGCTCCCATGCCCTCATAAATATCTAAAAGCGTCTGAGCCATTTTCTTCTCAGTATATTTTTCTTTAGATAATAAGCCTATTAATTTTTCCATTGCCGTATCATTTGTTTTTGAAGCATCTCTCATTAAATCTTTTTCTTCTTCATCTTTGAACATTCTTACAGTATCAAGAACTGGAGAGCCATTAACAAACTTGCATCCTTCAGTAAATTCCATAAGTCTTAACAAAAATCTTGATGGCCAATTTTTATCAATTCCTATTATCTTTGAATTATCAACATATTTAGAAATTATCTCCACACCATCCTGTGAATCATTAAACCATATCTTTTCAATACCTAAGTCCTCATAAACTGGGAATAATTCATTTAAGAATAATTTATGATTTCCTTCCAAGTTTAAATAAAGAGCAAGTAATCTTTCACCTGGACTAATCCACTTCCCTGTTAAATAAAATATGGATGGTGGATCACATACTATGATTTGAGGTATATTCCTTTTTTCCATTTCCTTCAAAACTTTATTAAGTCTTTCTACTTTCATAATAAAACCGTTGTTGTCAAAACTTTATAAAAATATAGGTATTACTTTAATGGTTGTAATATACTATGTTTTGACAAGCTCCTTTCCCTAAGTATTTTTATACTTTTCATTATAACATATGGAATTTATTTTTATTCTGTTTTAATAGCTTCTAATGCACTAAGTTTCATAGCTCTTCTTGCAGGATAAAATCCTGATATAAGCCCTACCAAGGTACTAAAAATCAGTGCTGTAATTACAAGCCACAATGGAATTATTGAAAGCTTAGCGCCCTCTCCCATATCTCCAAATAAATTTAGATTTGTGCCCACTATATTTAGTACTACGGATAATAGATAGCTTAATCCTATTCCAAAGATTCCTCCAGATAACCCTATCATACCTGCTTCAAATAAAAATATTCTTCTTATATCTTTTAATTGAGCTCCTATAACCTTCATTACACCTATTTCTCTAGTTCTTTCGTATATTGACATTATCATAGTGTTAGCTATTCCAATAGCAGCTACCAATAGTGATATTGCTCCTATTCCTCCCAATATAGCTTGCATTATATTTGTGGTACTTTTTACAGAATCGAGAATATCATTAAGACTGAAAGCACCATATCCCATATCTTTAATTTGTTTTTGAATATCTGCAACCTTATTTATATCATCAACCTTAACTAAAATTTGTTGATATTTATTTTTACTTTTAGGCTTATTTTTATTGGCAGTATCTAATTTTTCCTGCTCTTTTTGAAGTTTTTTAATATACTCTAAACTAGTAAATATATAACTATCTTTTTCATAGTCACCGCCCTTTAAAATTCCTACTGTATTAACTTTTATAGGTTTCTTCATTTTTTTAGGCTTTCCATCTGCATCGTAAATATTAAATTCCATGGTTATATGATCTTTCATCGGATTTATTTCTGGCGGCATTCCATATCCTGAACTTTTTTCATCGTAAAAGTAGTTTTTTAATTCTGCACCCCAAACAAGTTGATTAGTATCTCCAACCTTTAAAATTCTTCCTTCTTCAGCATTAAATTCAAAGGCTTCCATTGCTTTAGTATCCATACCTCTTATAGTTGCATAAGCGTTATATCTGCCTTTAGTTAATTTCACCTGTAAATCCATTACTCCTGTTGCTAGTTCTACTCCTTCGATTTTTGATATAGTTGATATAGCTTCATCATTTAAGTAGACCTTTTTCTTATTAGCTATTAAATTGCCATCTGGTCCATTTCCACCAAAATCTTCCATTACAGTGATAGTATTAAGACTTCCCATCTGACTTATATTATTTTTAAAACTTTCACTCATTCCAAATCCTAAGGATAGCATGGTAATAATAGAGCTTGTACCTATAATTACTCCCAGTATAGTAAGAAATGTTCTAAGTTTTCTTCGCCATAAATTTTTAAGCCCCATTTTGACGATATCTAAACTATTCATCTAAGGTTTCACCTTTCTTTTTCTTTCTTTTCCTCCAAATAATAAATCCAGCTAAAGCAGCTACTATTGTGCTAATAGACCAAATAAGTACAGTTCCCATGCCTTTTTTATTTCCTTCTAGAATTTCCTCTGGCATATTAGGATCCATTGGAGCACCTTCTAAAACATTTATATTAATTTCTTGTATCTGTTCTATATGTTCACCAGCAGTATTGTCATAAGAGAATATTAACTTTCCTTTTAAAGGCCCTGTTTTATTTGGAATAATAGTTCCATCATAATTCTCAGTAGTACCCATTTCAAAATTTCCTAAATAATAGTTTCCATTTTCAGCAGTAAAGTCTCCTTCTAACTTTATCATCATGTTATTTAGAGGTACTTTACCAGTGTTGAAAAATTGTACACTAATTGGTATAGGCATTCCTACATAACCTTCTGCTGGAATATCCATATTTCCAATTTCAAGTTTTGATTTTTGTACTACAGGTATACCTATAAGCTCTGTTGCAGTAATATCTTTTCCTGTTTCATCTTGATATTCAAAATTAGCAGTTATAGTATAGGTTTTTGCCTTTGCATCAGGAACAGTAAAGAACTTAAGTTTTTTCTCTATGGTTCCTTTTGCTGGAATAGATTCTATATAAAAGGTATTACTACTATCAACTGGAGTAAATACATTTCCACTTTGTTCTGTCTTCTCATCAACAGTTAAGAAAATCTTAACATTACTTATAGCCTTATTTGCATTTGTATTAAAGAAAGAAAGGTTTAAATCAAATTTTTCTCCCGCTCTTACTATATTAGGTTCAAAACTATACTTATCTATTATTAATCTAGGAGTTAACTTATTTGAATCTGCTCCATTAACTAATATTCCTACATATTGAGTTATTTTATTGCTTTTACCCTCTTCACCTTCTGCTGCTACTTGATTATCAAACTCTACATTAATACTTATTGGATAATTTTTAGTAGTGGCTTCTGAAGTAGCAAAGAAAGTGAAATCTAATTTAGCTACTTTTCCTGGATCTAGGTTATCTATCTTTTTTACATTTGCAGTTTTAGGTACCATTGCAGGATCTCCACTATCTAGTGTAACCTTTACATTAGATACCTTTGCTTTACTTTGATTTCTAAGATCAAAGGTAATTCGTACATCTTGATTTGGTCTAACTCCCTCTCTAGGGTAGCTAATATTTTGTATAGATAAATCGGATAATGTTGCAGTGGATCCCCCTACAGTTATAAAAATTTTATGGCTTTCCTCATACTTTTGATTTTGAGCATCTTTGTAACTAGTTTTAAGCTCTAGTGCATGACTTCCATTTTTAATGTTTTTTGATGCTTGAAGATCATATTCTATAACAGTTTGATCATATCCAGCTAGCACCTCACTATGTTTGTTATTAGAACCCCCTACTATAGAAAAACCACTTTCTGCAAATCCATCAAGGCTATATTTAACATCTCTAGCTTGAAGGCTTCCTTTATTTTTAATGGTAAAACTAGCTTTAAACTTCTGTCCTGCAGTAATAGTAGCTGGATTGGTCACTACTCTATCAACCACTAATGTAGTAGGAGTATTTTTATTTACTACTTTTACATATACAGTTTCAGAATGAGTAAATGGATTATCGTAAGCATTTGTAAAGCTATAATTTAATTTAATAGGATAACTTTTCTCAGCTGCATCTGAATTTGCTGTCAATTTAAAACTTATATTTTCAGACTTATCTGAAGAAATCTTCTTTATAACTCTAGTAGCACTTGTATCCTCTAAAGTCAATGGAGTGCTTCCGTCTCCAAATTCAGGAGTTACCACTATATTTTCTGCAGTATATCCACCAGTATTTTTTATAGTAAAGGTAATTGTTTCACTGTGTCCTGCATCAATAGTAGGAATACTTTTATTTACTAAATTAAGTCTTGGTACATATTTTGTTGTATCTACAGGTTTTTCTTCTTTTTCTTTTTCTATTTCTGTACTCTTAGGTACTGCCTCTGATATTACAATACTATCGCTTGTAGTCATTTGTTTACCGTCCTGAGTATATCTAATTGTAATTGGCAACCTCGTATTATTATTTCCATTATATTTCAGTGTGATGTCTTTTGTTTCCCATAAACCTTCAATTTTTTCTAATTTATCTATCCATTTATTTTTCTCTTTATATATAAAAGGTGAGTCATCACCAATTGCGATTTTTATATCTTCTATATCTTTATTCACTTCAAATTTAATTTTAATCTTAAATTCATTATTCTCATATATACTTCTATTCTTCTCTAACTTGTATGAATTGATTCTTATTACATTCTTATCCTCAGTTGGTTCAGTTGCCATTACCTCAAAAGGTATACTAGTTAATATCATTACTATCCCCAGTAATAACCCTATAATTTTTTTCATTTTTATTCTTCTCCTTTATCCCCCGTATTGTCTTTGTTTATTTCTATCTTGTCTACATTTCCATCTCGTATATGTATGACCCTATCTGCATAACAAGAAATTTCAATGTCATGAGTTACTATTATTAGTGTTTGATTTTGCTCTTTAGCCATTTTAGTTATTAATTCCATGATTTCTAGAGTGGTCTTAGTATCAAGGTTTCCAGTAGGCTCGTCCGCAAAAACTATATTAGGATTTCCTACAAAGGCTCTTGCTATACTAACTCTTTGCTGTTGTCCTCCACTCATTTGAGATGGTTTATGATTTAGCCTCTTTTCCAGTCCTACAGCTTCTAACATTTTCTTAGCTCTTTCATTTCGTTTTGAAGTTGAAATATTTCTAAATATTAAAGGCAAAGTAACATTTTCTAGTGCAGAAAGAGTTGCCAATAAATTATAAGATTGAAACACAAACCCTATATATTTTTGTCTAAAAGCTGCTAGCTGATTTTCACTCATCTTTTCAATATTCTTGTTTTTTATGATTATTTCTCCCCTAGAAGGCTTTTCTAAGCCAGCCATCATATTCAGTAAGGTACTTTTACCAGACCCTGAGGTCCCTAAAAGACATACTACTTCCCCTTGATATATTTCTAAATTTATATTATCAAGAGCTACAATTTTTTCATCACCCATCCTGTAGAGTTTTCTTACATTTTTTAATTCAATTATTTTCCCCAAAATTAAACCTCACCGTCTACTTTCCTACTTTTCTCCATTTCTTCATTTTTTTAAAAGTCTATTAGCTTTTTCTATATTCATCATAAAAACACCTCCCTTTTTACCAATTATTTTTTTAAAATACTTAATTTTTATTTTGTGAATATAATAGATTTAAATTTGCAGAAAAAATTTTACATTTTTCACTAAAAACCACCATTTTATAGAATAAGTTTATATTTATTATAAATATTGTAAGTTATAAAGTAAAAAAAATTAAACCTGTTTATAAAAAGTTTATAATTTTTTAGCTAAATCACTCTCAAATTTATAAAAAACTAATTTTCTAACATGCTTAAAGTAAAAACTGAAAAGATAATTATGTGCAAATATAAACCCTATATTTATATAATAAATTAAAATATTTTAAAATATTAAATTTAAAAATAATATATCCTTTTAATATTATACCTTTTTAATCTTACAAATAAATTAATTATAGATTACAAAATAGTAAGAAATTAAAAAAATTTATACTTTATATTTAAAAAATTTTTTCTTATTTGTATTAAATTTGTAACTTACCTATTGATAAATGCACCATACTCCTCACTATATTGTAGGTACATATATAAGAACTTATAATAGAATTAGCCTATAGAAAGGAGAGTTTGTATGATATTTAAATTAAAACAAGTTGCAGACCTTAAGAATGATATAGAAATTATATTAAAATATAAAAATTACAATAACAAAGTTTCAAGGTTAGTATCTCAAATAAAACTATATGATAGAACTATTCTTGCCTCTAATACTAAAAATAAAATTTTCATCGATGCTATGGATATAATGTATTTTGATTCAGTTGATAATGTGGTTTATGCTATGACTGAAAATGAAACTCTAAAAACATAACTTAAGCTCTATGAAATTGAAGAAAACTTTAAAGATAGCGATTTTATAAGAATAAATAAATCAGTAATTATAAATATGTCAAAAATAAAAACTCTTCGTCCGCTATTAAATTCTAAAATTGAAGTGACTTTTTTAAGCAATGAAAAGCAAATTGTAACTAGATCTTATATTAAAGCTTTTAAGAAGATGCTTAACTTATAAATATGTACGAGTTAAATTTTAACTAATAACCCCTGTATATTATGGATTTTAAAATTTTGATTTTATATAAAAGGAGGTAAAATATGAGATTTTTAAATCATTTAAAAACAGTTATTACAAATACTTGCTTTACTTTTACTGTAGGCATGATAATTTTATTAATTATCTCTACGCTCCTTGGTTAAAATATACTAAAAACTAAAGCTATACTTTCTATGGGTGGAGCATCTCTTTCTTCTGGAGTCCTACAACTTGTTTGGAGAGAAGGACGTACACTATGGAAACAATGTATAGCTCACTTTGTCTTACTATATTTAACTTTGTTATTATTTGCTTATGCTGGAAATTGGATGTCTTTTAACAAAGCTTCTGCTATTATTTCCTTTACAATAATTTATACTATTATATATATCTTTATATTTTTAGGATTTTATTTTAACCTAAAAAGACAAGAAAAAATTATGAATAATAAACTAGTAGAATATAAAAAAAATATTAAATAGAATCTTAGTATTTTAAAATATATCAAAATGCCACTTTTATAGTGGTATTTTTTTATTCTGTATGCTATTATTAATCACTAAAATAATAAATTCGTAATATTTTTTATTTGTTAAAGGAAATATATCTATAAAAATAGAATATAATTTTAATTATTTTTTAAAATATAAATTTACTTAATAAGGAGGATATGTTATGAAGTTTGAAAAATCATGCGGTGCAGTAGTATATAAAAAAACAGATGAAAATTTAGAATTTCTAGCGGTTAAAAGCAAGCTTTCTAATCGTTGGGGATTTGCAAAGGGACATGTCGAATTTGAAGAAACTGAAAAAGAAACTGCAAAAAGAGAAGTTCTTGAAGAAGCAGGCATAAATATTAATATTCATGATGGATTTAGGATGAAAATAGACTATAATATAAATGAAAATATAAAAAAAGAAATAATATTCTTTCTAGCAGAGTTATCAGAAGAACCAGCAACTATTAATTATAAAGAAATTCATGAATATAAATGGGATAACTTTGAAAACATGCTTAATTTATTAACCTATAATAACCAAAAAGAAATATTAAAAGAGGCTTATAATTTTCTTCAGCATAAAGGTCATAATTAAAAATTACCCACTTATTAATTTGTAACAGATTTTAGAATAATATTTTAAACAACTAGTAGCCTTTGTTTTAATATAATCATTACAAAATAAAAAGCAAAAGCTACTAATTTTTATTTTTAAATTTATAATAAAAGATAATTGCTTGTCCTATATTATTTTTACTCAATATAAGCTTTATATTACAAAAATAAAGTAATCTTTTCAATATATGATTTTATAAGTTATCTTTCATATTCTATCTCTTTATTAAGTATTTTTGAAAGATTTTTATTAGGTTCTTTATTAACAAAACAATCCTTTATCAATTGAGTTAATGGATTTAAATCATACTCTCTTGTCCCAACTATAGTTGCATTTAATAGTTCATTACTATCTATCCTATCCCAGTCTAATTCATATCCATTTCTTAATGCCAATGTTCTTATAAACTCCCTATTTGTTCTTCCATTTCCTTCTCTAAATGGATGTGCAAAATTCAGCTCTGACATATAATAAGCTAATCTCTCAGCCGTTTTGTCCACATCTAATCCTTTTAGGTATTTTTCCTTACTTAACTTACCAAGTAAATCCTTTATACTTTCACCCAAATAATAAGTTGGTGCAAATTCTCCCCCCTTATTTATCTCCTCATTTCTAAATTTTCCTGCAAAAGGATAAATGTCACCAAAAATAAATTTATGAATCTTCATAAGATGATTAACATCAAATTTACCTTTTATAGGATTTTCTTGTAGAAAAGTTATTCTATCTAGTGAAATAACCCCTTCAACTATATCTAGTTTTTCCTTATCTCTTATATTCAAATTGTTTTTTAAAACGTAAGTATCTTCATAACAATAAGGTGATTTATAATCTTTTTCTAAATTATACATCTTTATATATGCCCCCATAATATTTATTATTTTTTAAAAATTATATCGATTATTCTTTTTCCATAGCATATTTACGAACTTTTTCAATAAATTCTTCATCTGAAAGGCTGCCTGTTAAATGCTCTTTTATGAGGTTTTTCTCTTCTTCGTTTAGGATTATTCCTTCATGCTTTGTATTTCCTTGAGCTAATCTTATAGCTTTATCTAATCTTTCTTCATCAATTTTCTTTTTGTTCATATATTATAATCCTCCTAACATTTTATTGATTTTCTTTATTCTATATGTCATTATCTGTGGTATTTCAACATCAAATCTTATGTATATATTTTTTGGGGAAATCTGTCTGATGTGCATTGAAAGGTTTACTAAGCAATAAGTATATTCTAAATTGGGCGTTTTTCATTGGTAATTATATATAATAAATGTATAGTTATAGTATATTATGTATTTAATAGTAAATCTACATGTTTTTTAATTTTGTTACAATTTAATATAATATTCTTAAAATACTTCTCAAAAAAAGCATGGTTTCCCATGCTTCTTCCTATTTTAAGTTTTCTATACTTTCAAGTACAGCTTTATACATTTCTTTATATTTCTCACCTTTAGCTTTTTCTTCTTCAACAACTTCTGCTGGAGCTTTTGATACAAATCTTTCATTAGATAGTTTCTTCTCAACTCTATCTATTTCTGATTCTAATTTAGCTTTTTCTTTGTTTAATCTTTCAAGTTCTTTCTCTACATCTACAAGTTCTAAAAGCGGCATGTAGATTTCTGCACCTTTTGAAACCACAGTAACTACATTTTCTGGAGCTTCTTCTTTAGAAGATAATATTATAACTTCACTTGCTGAAGCTAATTTTTCAAAATAAGTTATTCCTTCTTTAAAAGCTTCTAGTGCTTCTGTAGCATAGATGTAAGTTTTAGCTTTTCTTGAAGGTGGTACATTCATTTCACTTCTAGCATTTCTAGTATTTTTTATAGCATCTATAATATAATTCATATATTCTTCTGCTACTTTATCTTCAAGTTCCTCTGTAAATTCTGGCCAGTTAGAAATAGTTATAGATTCAGATTCTACTTTTAAATGAGTGTATATTTCCTCTGTAATGAAAGGCATTACAGGATGAAGTAATTTTAACCCTGAAACTAATACTTTATTTAAAACATTTAATACTACACCCTTAGCTTCATCATCTTCACCATATAATATTGGCTTCACTAATTCTATATACCAATCACAGAACTCTGTCCACATAAAGTCATATACTTTTTGAAGTGCTATTCCAACTTCAAACTTCTCTATATTTTCAGTAACTTCTTTAATAACAGTATTTAATCTTGATAATATCCACTTATCCGCTATTGAATAGTTTTTATTATCTTTAAATTTCTCCATTAACTCTTCATCAAAATTCATCATAACAAATCTTGACGCATTCCAAATTTTATTAGCAAAATTTCTAGCCGCTTCAACTCTTGATTCATAGAATCTTATATCATTTCCTGGTGCATTTCCTGTAACTAATGAAAATCTTAGTGCATCTGCTCCATAGTTTTCAATTACTTCTAGTGGATCTACACCGTTGTCTAGAGACTTAGACATTTTTCTTCCTTGATCGTCTCTTACAATACCATGAATAAGTACAGTATCAAAAGGTACTTCTTCCATATTGTATAATCCTGAGAATATCATTCTAGCAACCCAGAAGAAAATAATATCTGGACCAGTAACTAAAGTACTAGTTGGGTAGAAATATTTTAGGTCTTCTGTATTTTCAGGCCATCCTAATGTTGAAAATGGCCATAGTGCTGAACTAAACCAAGTATCTAAAACATCTTTATCTTGTTCTAAATTTGTAGAGTTACATTTAGTACATTTTTCTGGTGCATCTACTTTAACTATTATCTCACCACAATCTTTACAGTACCAAACTGGAATTCTATGTCCCCACCATAACTGTCTTGAAATACACCAATCTTGAATATTTTCCATCCAGTTAAAGTAGATTTTTTCAAATCTTTCTGGAACAAACTTAGTTTTCTTTTCTCTAACCACTTCTATAGCTGGCTTTGCAAGAGATTCCATCTTAACATACCATTGTTTTGATAACATTGGTTCAACAGTTGTATTACATCTATCATGAGTTCCAACGTTATGACTATGAGGTTTTATCTTTACTAAATATCCTTGTTTTTCTAAATCTTCTACCATAAGCTTTCTAGCTTCATATCTATCAAGTCCTGAATACTTTCCATAACCCTCACTTATAGTTCCATTTTCCTCTAAAACAACTACCTGTGGAAGATTGTGTCTTTTTCCTACTTGATAATCATTTGGATCATGAGCTGGAGTTATTTTAACTGCTCCTGTTCCAAATTCCATATCAACATAATCATCTTCAACTATTGGTATTTCTCTATCTACTAATGGTAACTTAAGCATTTTACCAATTAAATGACTGTATCTTTCATCTTTAGGGTTTACTGCAACTGCTGTATCTCCTAATAGTGTTTCTGGTCTTGTAGTAGCGATTTCAACTTTTTCATCACTACCTACTACAGGATAGTTAATGTGCCAGAAAAATCCTTCTTGCTCTTCATGTTCTATTTCAGCATCTGAAAGTGCTGTCATACATTTTGGACACCAATTAGTAATTCTATTTCCTCTATATATAAGACCATCATTATATAATTTTACAAAAACTTCTCTAACTGCTTTGTTTAAGTTTTCATCCATAGTAAAGGCTTCACGAGTAAAGTCTGCTGAACATCCCATCTTTTTAAGCTGTTCTCTTATTCTATCTCTATACTCATCTGTCCATTCCCAAACTTTTTCAAGGAAAGCTTCTCTTCCCATTTCTTTCTTTTTTAATCCTTTTTTAAACAGTGAATTTTCAACTCTTACTTCTGTTGCAATACTAGCATGATCTTCACCTGGAAGCCAAAGAGTGCTATATCCTTGCATTCTTTTAGTTCTTATTAAAATATCTTGAAGGGTATTATCAAGAGCATGACCTAAGTGTAATTGACCTGTTATATTTGGTGGTGGCATTACTATTGTATAAGGCTTTTTACTTTTATCTACTTCTGGAGTAAAAAATTTCTTTTCTTCCCACCATGCATATAATCTTTCTTCAAAGTCTTTTGGATCATAATTTTTAGCTAAGTTCTTATTATCTTCCATATTAATTCCTCCTATCAATTTTTATTCGTCACGTAAATGAAAATACACTTAAATGGAGCCATAAAAGGTTATGGTATTGTTCCTAAAAGTTGTGCTTTCATAATGAATTTAAAATTAAAATATTTCTTCATAAGGCAAATATTTAACAATTATTTAAAATTTATTAAAAATAAAAAAGAGCCTTTCATCCCCAAAAGGACGAAAAGCTCGTGGTACCACCTTTTTTCCCTGCAAAATTACAGGCTCATATAAACTAACGATTTGACAACCGGCTTTATCTACTAAGAATATTTTCGATAAAGAAGCTCCAAAGCTACCTTCAGATTATTCCATATAGAAGACCTCTCAGCCGCAGAGCCTTCCTCTCTTAATACTTCCAAATCCTACTCCTCTTCTTCAACGCTTTTATCACTCTTTAATTATTAGTACATTATATAGAATAACTAATAAAAAGTCAATACTATTTTAATTAATTATCATATAAATTAATTAAAGCATCTTAATTAAAAATAAAATGTAAAGATTTTTCAAATATAGTATAAAAAATCTTTTTTGTGGTAATTATTACAAATAATAAAGAACATTTTATTGGAGGGTTATAAATGAGCTATTTTGATAAAGCAAATGAGCTTTATAATAATAAGAAATATGAAAAGGCAATTTCTATGTATACAAAAGCAGTAGAAATGAAAGAGAATGAAGCGGCTTCGCTATATAATACAGCAGTGTGTTTTATTAAGCTTAAAGATTTTCAAAAAGCTATTGCCACTCTGCACTGTGCTATAAGATTAAAAAGAGAAAGCTCTTACTTTTTTAATTTGGGTTATTGTCATGCGATGCTTAATAATAATAATAAAGCTCTGAACTACTTCAATACTGCTTGGGCCTTAAATCATGGCGATAAAGAATGTGAAAAGGCTATAAGTATAATACTTGAAACCTATTACAACAAAAATAAGACTTCCTAG
The DNA here is from genome assembly GCF_054863625.1 of Clostridium sp. Marseille-QA1073. Lineage (NCBI taxonomy): Bacteria > Bacillati > Bacillota > Clostridia > Eubacteriales > Clostridiaceae > Clostridium > Clostridium sp. Marseille-QA1073. The sequence goes on from NZ_JBSVQM010000010.1 coordinate 50,969, forward strand.
TTAGGAAAGTCTTATTTTTTATTATATTAAAATAATTATAATAAGTAATATAATTTATACTCATATTATTATTTATAGTTATCTAAAGTTTCAAAAGAATATCCTTCCTCTATTAAGTAATCAATTATATCTGGTAAGGAATCTACAGTAGTTTGCTTTGTCCCGGAATCATGCATCAATATAATAACTTTATTTTTATCGCATACTGTCTTCTTAACATTACGAATTAACTTATTAGCTGGAACATTAAGCGCTTCAGCATCTCCATTTAATGCATTCCAATCATAGTGTTTATATCCTTTATCTTTAACCGCTTCAATAAATTGATATTTTTTAAAGGATCCAGTTGGAAATCTAAAAAGTCCTCTTTCATAGTTTGGAAGTATACTCCCTAATACTTCATCAGCTTTATCTATGTCCTCCATGAATGTATTAACAGAAGAATAAATTAAATCATAATCATGACTATAAGTATGGTTTCCTATAGTATGACCTCTTATCTCAATGTCTTTTAATACTTCTTTATTAACTTCTGCTAAAGAGCCTATCACAAAAAAAGTTGCTTTTATATTGTACTTATCTAATATATCTAATACTTGAGGTGTAATATTAGTTGTAGGTCCATCATCAAAAGTCAAATAAGCAGTTTTTCTCTCTATAGGTTTTTCTATATTTTCTCCATCAACTTCAGTTTCTTCCCTTATCTTTTCTTTAGGAGTATTAGAGTTCTCTTCTTTATCTAGTCCCCCATCTGCAAAATTATATTTCTGATCTTTTTCATTAATTTCACTAGATGTATTAGTGTCAAAATGTGCAGCTTTTACCTTATTAGTATATAATCCTATGAGCCAACCTAAAGAAAAAAATCCAATTATAGCTATTACTATAATTAAATTTCTTTTAACATCACTTTTCATAGCGCCCCCAAAAAATATTAATTTTTTATATTTTAACCTTACTTAATAAGGACTCACATTTATTAAATTTTAATTGTATAAGTTATTTGTAACTTGAAAACAATCAATTGAAGACTTCTCCGCTTAAGAAGAAGTCTCCTCAATTGTCCACTGTCAATTCTCAATTGCATTTACCATTCTCCAGCAACAGTAGCATTCCTATGATCTCTATCAAAGTTATTATTATCAAAATAGTTCCCTCCACTATAAAAAGTAGGGTCTACACTTATCCATCTCTGTTCTTTCTCATCATAAAATTCATTCCAAGAATGATTCACCCACTGTTTCCCATTAAAACCTTCACCTATAACCATTCTCACTTTTATATCATTTGCTCTACACATAGCAATAAAAAGACATGCATAATCAAAGCACACACCTTGTCTAGTGTTAAAAGCTTCAATAGCTCCAGATTTTATGTTCATATTATTATTTATAACGTTCAGTGCTTTATTATCATCATATTCTATCTCTTTACCAACCCATTTATATATAGCCTTTGCTTTATCATAGTTCATATTATATTGACTTACTAAATTTATAGCAAAATTATCAATTTGCTCATTTGACTTTATACCATCTTCCAAAGTAACACCATTATAATAAACTATGACATTTTTATTAATATAATTACTAAAAGGTAGTTTTTGCTTTCCTTCTTTATCTTCAACTATTATTTTAAATGAATCATTTAATGCATTAGGTAAATTTTTTATAACCTCAGAATTAGTTATTGGTGTTATCACTTTATTAGATATAGAAGTATAAAATTCTGATTCACTAAGTGCTTTTAAATAATTTTCATTTTTATTTATCATAGCAGCAAAGCTTAGTAAAAAAGCTAAAATAATAGAATAGCATATTCCTTTTGGAATTTGAAATACTCCGCCAAAAACTCTTCTAGTAAAATTACTTTTTCTTTTTAAATTATTATCTATACCATCAAAAAGAGGATATAAAGTTATGTTACTTATAAGGTGAAATATAAGAATAATAATACTATGAATTATAAGAATTAAGGCTATTCCTATTAACCATCTAACTATTATAGGATTTTTTTCTCCAAAACTCATTATAAAATTAGGCATATATTTATATATATTATTGAATGCACCTTGATTATGTAATGTGAAAATCTTATTTATATAATGTCCACCTATAAAAATTGAGGCAACAAAGGATAAACTTCCTATTATAGAGTTAATAGTATCTTTTAAAGCAGAAGTAGAATATTTAAATAAAAAGCCTTTTAAAATAGGATATAATAACGCAGCAATCAACCCTATTGTAATTACATTATATTTCACTTTATTCACCGTCCTTTACTTATAGACATCCCAGTTCACAATTCACAATGCACAATTCACAATTTTGGACATTTCTCAGTAATAGCTGAGAAATTTAAAATTGATTAACTGTAGCGGAGAACACTGTTCGCACCTACAATTGTGAATTGTAAATTTTGATTATTCATTAATGTATAGCTATATTAGCTATGCATTAAGTCTTAAGATAGAATATATATGTGTACTTAAAAATTTAATATAAAATTAAATATAACCATCTTTTAGGGAAATTTCAATTCACAATTAATGGTAATTCTAAAAAATCTCCTTTAAGGCTGCTTTTATTTCATCATATTTATACCCTCTTCTCAGCAAATAATCATGAAGTTTTTTATATTGCTTTTTACTGTCACTTTCAGATTTTATGATTATATTAAGACGTTTAGAAGCAATATTTACCAGCGCATCAAAATTTTCTTCAACTTCTTCTATTACTTCTTTTTCTTCTTCCTTAATAACTTTATTTAATACTTCATTCACTACCTCAAAGTTATATCCATTTCTTAAAAGATAATCTCCTAATTTCTTCTTTAACTTAGGTATACTATTTTCACTTTTACACAATATCTTATATTTCTTTTCTCCTAATTTATAAGCTATATCTCTTTCTTCCTCAGAAGAAATATTATTTAAATAAAAATTTATTTTTTCTTCATCTATTCCCTTATTTAAAAGTGAATATCTTATCTTGCCTTTTCCTTGAACTTTAATTTTTTCCTTTATATATAGTTCTACATACTTATCATCATTTATAAATGAATAGCTCTTTAAAAATTCTATAATTCTATTTATAGTTTTTATATCATATTCTTTTTGTAATAATTTATCATACATTTCCTTTTCAGTTTTAAAGCTCTTTTCTAAGATTTTTAGTGCAGAGTTTTTTCCCTTTATATAATTGTCTTCTTCAACTATGTCAGAAAGTTTTTCTAAATCAACTATCATACCATTTTTAAGATTATGGTAATAAACAAGTTCACTACTACAGGCAAAACTAAAATTACCATCTAAATATACATTTACTCTATCTTTATTTTTCTTTTGAACTTCAATTTTAGTTATAACATTACTCATCATTTTCACTCTTTTCAGGTAATAAAATATGAACTGTAGGTTTTTGTAAAACCTTTCTAGCCACATTATAAAGATCTTCTTTTCTTATTCTATCCATATTTTTCATGTCTTCTACAAATTGATAAATATATTCTTCTTCCATAGCCTGATGAAGTACATAGTTTCCTAAGTCTGTTGAATCTTCAACTGTAGAAGCTACCGCAGTTTTAAATACTTTTTTCATAAGATTTATAGTATTGTCATCAAAAACTATTCTCTCTTCCACAATATCGCAAATACAATTATCTATAGTATCTATAGCTTCTTTTACATACTCTTCTGACACAGAAGTATATATGTATAAAGTTTTTATTTTATCGCTTAAATCTAACATTGTATAAATATCATAGGCAAGTCCTCTTTCTTCTCTCAATTCTCTAAACAATATAGAATTAGAGCTTTCCCCTAGCTTATGATTTAATACTTTAAGAGCAAGTTCTTCCTCTGCTGTAAGATCATTAAAAGAATAGAGGTATACTATGGTACTTTGCTCAATATCTTTTTTATAGGATATTTTAGTTTTATGAAGGTTTTTTTCTAAGATTACTGGAGGTTTTATAAAATCTTTCTCTTTCCAATGTCCAAAATATTTTTCTACCAATGATTTTATATATTCATGCTCGTGATCAGAAACAACAGTTATATAGCAATTGTTTGGTACATAATACGTATTATAAAATGTAACTAATGCTTCTCTAGTCATTTTCCTTATATATTTTTCCTTACCTATAACGTCACATTTTAAAGGACTATTTCTAAAGGCTGCCTTGTTAACTTCTTCAAAGCTAAGCTCTTCTAAATCATCCTTCACACTTTTTATTTCCGCAACAATTACGCCTCTTTCCTTTTCAATCTGTTCTTTTGGGAAAATGGAGTTTGATACCAAATCTCCTAAAAGCTTCATAGAATTTTCCACTTCTTCACTTAAGGTAGTACTACTAAATACGGTACAATTATAATCCGTATAAGCATTATACTCTCCCCCTAAATTTTCAAGTTCATTATTTAAAGTTTCATTATCTCTGTTTTTAGTTCCTTTAAAAAGCATGTGCTCAATAAAATGTGCAATTCCTCTTTCTTCTTCCCTTTCATATAATGCTCCTATATTTACCCCTACATGAATTGAAGATATTTGAGTATCTCTTTTTATAGTAATTAATTTTATTCCACTTATTAGTGTTATTTCAGAAGTATCAAAAATATGCTTTTTCATATTTGCTCCTTTTTTAAAATTATTATAATCTCTCTAGAATACTATAATATATTAGTTTTTGTAAATCAAATTAACCTTTAATTAAAATTATTTATTTCTTTTTTATTTCCTACTTTATGTATATAATTTTATAACTTATGTTTTTTTGGTTTATCAATTGCTATTATGGAAATACTATGTTACTATTAGATGTATTTTAACGTAACGAATATGTAATATACACACATTTAAACCAAATAATAGAAAGAGGAATGTTAATGAATAAAATAAAATTTGACGATTTAGGTCTTGAACCTTCTGTATTACGCGCAATAAATGACTTAAAATTTGAATTTCCTTCAGAAATACAAGCTAAAAGTATCCCTGTTAGCTTAGAAGGATATGATTTAATAGGTCAGGCTCAGACAGGAACAGGTAAGACGTTAGCTTTCGGAGCTCCACTTTTAAGCTTAATGGCTCCTTCAAATGGAAAGGTTCAAGCTATAATATTAGCACCAACAAGAGAACTTGCAATACAAGTTAGTGAAGAATTATCCCGTATAAATAAATATGAAAAATATAAAATACTTCCTATATATGGAGGTCAATCCGTTGAAAAACAATTAACTCCATTAAGAAAAGGTGTAGATATAGTAGTTGGAACTCCTGGAAGAGTTTTATACCATATTAATAGAAGAACTTTAAAACTAGAAGATGCTAAGTTTTTAGTTCTGGATGAAGCTGATGAAATGTTAAACATGGGATTCATAGAGGATATAGAAGCCATAATAAGTAGTTTAAAAGAAGATAGGCAAACTTTATTATTCTCCGCTACAATGCCAAGACAAATAAAAAATTTAGCTAAAAATTATATGAAAGCAGATGCAAAACATGTGGCTATAGCTAAAAAATCTTTAACAGTTTCTAAAATTGAACAATACTATTTTGAAGTTAACCCAAAGAATAAATTTGAAGTTCTATGCAGAATATTGGACGTAGATGCACCTAAAAGTGCTATATTATTCTGTAAGACTAAAAGAGGGGTAGACGAGTTAGTAGAAGCTCTACAAAGTAAAGGATACGTTGTAGAAGGAATGCATGGTGATATGAAGCAAACTCAAAGATTAAATACCCTTAAAAAATTCAAAACTGGACATTTAAATTATTTAATCGCAACAGACGTGGCTGCACGTGGTATTGATATTGAAGATATAACTCATGTTATCAATTATGATCTTCCACAGGACAGTGAATCTTATGTTCACAGAATAGGAAGAACAGGAAGGGCAAATAAAGAGGGTACTGCTTATAGCTTTGCCACTCGTAAGGAAATGTCTATGATAAGACAAATAGAAAATGATACTAAAAGTAAACTTTTAAGAAAACAAGTACCTACCTTAGCTGAAATATTTGCTTCAAAATCTGAAGGTATACTAGACTCTATAAGAGAAACCTTAGAAGAAAATTCCTATGAAAACTTTATCCAAATATCTAAAGATCTTATAAATGAGTTTGGTGCAGAAGATGTTGCTGCATCCTTAATTAAAATATTATTTGATAGAGAATTAAATTTTGAATACACAGAAGATAATATGAAAAATGATGAAATGTCTAGATTATTCTTCTCTGTTGGAAGATTAGATAATGTATCCACTAGAGATTTAGTTAAATTCTTAGATGATACTGCTGAAGTTAAATCTAAAGAATTAGGCCGTATAGACATATTAGATAAGTTTACATTTGTAGATGTACCAAGTAATTTAGTAGATAATATAATTGAGAGAAGTTCTGGAAGAAAAATTAATCAAAGAAAAGTTAGAATAGAATTATCTACTAGAAGAAAATAAAGATTAGCTTTTTTATTTTAGACTATTAAAAACCCTTGTTATTACTGAATTTAAGACTTGAATTTAGTAATAACAAGGGTTTTAATTTGTACTTTTTAGTTACTATTTTAAATTTTTCATTATATTTCTTTACATATATAGATATATCAACTCTAAATTTAATATATACGTGAAAATAATCGGTATTTTTTGGTGTCATAGCTGTAACTATTGAATTCACAATTTTAAATTTCTCAGCATTAACTTTCACCCCTGGGGTGCAGTATGATAAATCACAATATCTACATCATTAAACGATATGTCAATAACATTACATATCTCCACAGTATTGGTATAATTCACTGGTTTAGTTCCAAACTATATTGCACCTCAAGGGAACCCTTATGCAATTAAAAATTGACTATTGAGGATGGAGAATTGTGGAAAACTAGCAATTGCATTGCTAGTTAAAAAATCCATTAAAGAAATTATTTTGGTCAAAAATAAATTCCACCTTAATTGTGCATTTTGTATTGTGAATTTAAATGCTCAAATGTGTAGTTATGCTTGATTATATATTAATTTTTAAGGTAGTTTATCTATATAGCCATTTATAAATATAACTGATAGAATTTCAAAAAATTCTTTTCCTTAAATCCACATTTTTTATATAATTTAATTGCTTCATTATCAGAATTCACACAAAGGATTATCTCCCTTATAGTATCATGGGAAAATACAAAATCGATTGCCACATTTAATAATTTAACTCCTAATCCACGCCCTCTACAATCAGGTTTAACTCCTAAATATTCTATGTTTCCCTGTTGAGCTTCTGGACATATCTCTACATATATGTATCCTTGAATCTCATCTTTTTCTTTGTATATATAAACTCTATTTTTTGAATTTATTTTATTAACTATCATCTCTCCACTATAGTAAGTATTGGGAAAAATACTATCATGAAGCTTTATAAATTCTTCTTTTTCATCATCTTTCAGAATCCTTACTCCATCATTAAGGTTCTCTATCCTATCCTCTCTATTTAGTGATAATATAAACTCATTACTTTTAAAATTAAAATTTAAACTATTGGAGAATTCCATAGCTAAGGAATTTTTATAGTTAAAAAACATATTCGCTTTATTTATTTTATTAGGTATTAAAGGCAATATATCATTCCACAACTTTAAAGCAAGATTCACACCGTATTTTTCATCTATAAAAGGGCCATGAATTTCTACTGTTTCATTTTCACTATCTAAATCTACTCCTAATACAGCTACTATTTCTTTTTCATCACTTAAAAACATTAAGCTTTTATTAGGTAAAAAATCTTCCTGTAGAGTCTCTAATATTTCCTCTTTATTATCTCCACAATATCCTATATGATTTTCTTTTCTCATATTCATTGTTGCCATAAATTCTGCTATTTTTTCTAAATTTTCTTCATTAATGACTGATAACTTCATACCTTCTATTTCCATGGAAATCCCTCCGATATTTAAATTATTATTGCTACATACAATTCTATATTTATTGATTATTCCTTTTTTATATTATTTTTTAACTATTTTACAAATAAAAAAGGAGAAGTTTTTATTACTTCTCCTTTTTACTATACAATTAAACTAAAATTTATTTTATTATTACTTTTAATTCAACTTTATATTGGCTATCATTTATATTATGCCCTTTTATAACACCAGTATAGATTTTTTCTCCCACTATAGAAGTATCTATAACTAAATCTTCAGTTTGCCATTGTATCTCTACTATTTTAGGTAATGCTTCATTAATTGTCTTTCCATCTGGTAAAACAAACACTGCACTTGGTAACATAGCAAATTGATCCTTATTGATAGTTATAGGTTTTGATTTTATATTCCTAATATCAAAATATTGAGCTGCTTCTCCAATATATGATAAAACTTCATCACTTAAAATCGCTTGTCCACCTAGTCCATAGACCTTTTTAGATCTTAAAAAATTAGCATATATATCAGTATTGTCATCTATTTCATATGCACTTGCCAAGATTAATGGTGAACCTGTCATTGCCGCAGCTGCACTTCCAGATAATGCATCTGGATAGTTCATACCTGTTGCTACATAAACTTCATCATAATTTAGCCAATTTCCAAAAATAGATAATACATTTACATTTGTTTCAAATCTATTTTGCCCACCTATTCTCATTGGATTTGGAAATGCAGAAGCAACTTCATAACTTATAGCTCCAATTCCTCCTACAATAACAGTTTCATTAATCTCTGTTGAGTCTATAAAATTTTTAACATCTTTATTCATATAATTACTTGGAGTTAATATAATTGGCATTGAAAGCTTTCCTGCTACTGGAGCTATTGATAATGCGTCAGCATAATTTAATCCGTAAGCAACAGCTATTCCATTTTCTGTACCAACTTCCCTAGCTATATTTACAGCTGTGTTATATCTATCCTTTCCATCAATTCTTCTAGTTGTAACTCCCATGGCTTTTAATTCTGTTTCTACCTCTTTAGATACAGCACCATTTCCACCCACTATAATTGCATTAGAAGCACTTAATCTTTTTATCTCTGCTTTTACAGATTGAGGTAACTTTTTATTTTCAGTTAAAAGTATCGGAGCATTATGTTTTGCTGCTAATGGTGTAGCGCTAAGTGCATCTGGATAATCCATTCCAGTAACTAGCACTATTGTATCTGATCCATTTGCCCATTTTTCCTTAGAAATAGCTACCGCCGTTTCGTATCTTCCTGTATTATTGCCTCCATATAGCCTCTTAGTAGTAGTTTCTACTGAAGATTTTACCCATTCTCCTGAAAAATTAAAAACATTTTCAGGACTATTATTAGCCTCGCTTTCCATCATCATTTGTATAGCATTTTCATTTTTTGCTTCCGCTGCAAAAACTACAGTGCTATTAAACAATAAAGTAGCTAATAGTCCACAACTAAAAATTTTAAAAACACTTTTTTTCATTAACTTTATCTCCCCTTTTTGGTTTATCTATTAAAGATTACCATAATTTATTTATTTTTTCAATTTTAATTTGATAAAATTTTTTTCAAAATTTTTATTTTTATTTAATTATTATATATATTATTAGTTTTTCATTATTATCTAATAAAGTATTTTATAGAATATTATGTCGAATTTTATAAGTATAAAAATAGAGTTTAATTCTAAAACAATTTTAAATTTAGAACTAAACTCTTTGTTTTTTTCAAATATATAAATTTTAAGATATATTTTAATAGATGTTGATATTTAAAATAGTAATTCACTCTTATACAAAAGATATACTATAAGAAAAACTGGCGAACAATGTTCGTCCTTATAATATCATTTATAATATAGATAAATATACTTCATGCAGCAGCAAACAGTATTCACCAGAAAATCCAAACCGATTTCCATTATCATATATTTGACAGAAAATCAATTTTCAACAGATATATTTTAAGATATTATCTTAATACCAAAATTAATACCAAAATTAATAAATATATTATTATAAAAATCATATCCCTAATAATATATGTAAAGGAAAATAGATGAACAATGTTTACCTCCTACAATTATAATATAGATAATAAAACCTACAAAAATATATAATTATCATATTATCATGAATAACAAAATTCTTATTTACTTATGTAATATTTTTTCGTAACAATAAAATTTACCTTTACGAAACTGTACTTCACCAACACATTTATAATTCAATGCTTTATATAGCTTAATAGCAAAAGGATTTTCAGAAAAAGCGTCAAGACGAATTATTGAGTAGTTATTTTCAAGTGCCTTGGCTTCAGCAAAACTAACTGTCTTCTTACCAAATCCTCTCCCTTGTACTGTAGGATCAACACACATGCGGTGAATTACACATACATTTCCTTCTCTTTGTGTCCAATTAATAGCTTGGTACTCTGGATCTTGTTGTTCATTGATTACTATGGCTGAAACCAATCTATTATTATATATAAGCACATACATTTGTTTATTTTCTATATCATTTTTAATAACATCACTATTAGGATATATATTATCCCATTGATCAATTCCCTTTTCTTTCATATCTTGTATTGCATTAAAAAATATTTTAATTATATTATTTAAATCAGACTCATTTGCTAACCTAAATTGATAATCCATTTTAAGATACCTCCTAATAATATAAACTGCTACTTAATTTATATAAAAAACTAAATTACAATTTATCTATTTTTCTAAATTTTATAATATTATAATTTAATGAAAATCTATTGATAACCTAACCATATCAACACATTGTATTCCATTTTCTATAATAGGCTCATCATAATGTTTTATAAAAAAATCATAATCTATACTTCTTATTCTAAATCCACACTTTTGATATAGTGCTAACTGAGAAATACTAGAGTTTCCCGTACCTACTTCTAAAGTTTTTATATCCGTTTTTTTTGCTATTTCTATTGCATTTTTAATTAGTACCTTACCTATTCCCTTTCCATGAAAACTTTCATTTACAGCAAGATTTACAAGCTCCATAGTAGCAGGTCTAGTTTTAATTAATACATATACTCCAATTACTCTATTATGTAGTTCTGCAATATAAACATCTCCCCTAGATGTATATTCTTTTATTAGATCAAGTGAAGGATCTGCTAACAACAGTAAGTCATAGGGAAATAACTCTTCATTTTCTATTTTTTTAATATTTAACTTATCTATAATATCATTCATATTTTTTAACCCTTTCTATTTGTATCAAGCTTTTTATTATACTATATACTTTAGTACAAATTATTATCAATAACAAACTTAATATTATATAAATTTTAAACCTCTAAAAATATAAATTATTAATATTATTTTTAAAAACTACATAATCTCAATTTCTATAATCTTATTTTAAAATAGTAAAGCGTGGTGAAAACACCACGCTTTTAGATAAAGTAATAATCTTAATGATTAGTTACAAATTATTTTGAATAAAACAATACTAAATACTATCCTCAAAAATAATATGCTTTACTCTCCATTTCTCTAGAGCAATGCTAACCCAAAAACCATATATACCTATGGTTATAATGGTTAATAGAAGCCATTTTATCCAATTACCAAATAAACCTACGGCAGTTCCTGTAAATTTTAATCTTCTACCTTCTATTACAGTATGATTAATTTTCCAACCATAAACCATACATTCTGCCCAAGGATAGCATATTCCTAAAGTTACTATAGTTATTAATATTCCTAGTAATCTCCATCCGATTAGCTGAAGTAATCCTCCATCAAAATAAGATTGCCCTTTTACATTACGCTTTGATAATTCCATTTTATCCCCCTTGGATTAAATATTGTTACAACAATATTATAAGGAAAATTTTATATAATATTACCAATAACTATAAAATTTTCAATTCATTTAACTTTTATAAATTACTAATAATTATTTTCAAATTATCATATAAATTTTTTTATAAAACATTAAAAGTAATATATTGAAATTTAAATAAATAAAATTCTTATATTTAAATAAGAATTTTATTTATTTAAGAAATTTTTTATATTATGCTTTCATAAACTATTAATGGGGTGGTTTTATGAAATTATTTTATAAAATCTTTATCATACTTATTGTTGTATTAATAATTGAATATCTAATTATTTTCTTACTTTATTATTTTTAAATTGGCAATTAAATTAACTCTCCATTTATTCCCACTGTTACCTCTCTATAAGGTACTATAGTTTGGGATTGAAGCATTGCATTTTTAACTGAACTTACTATACCTGAGCAACAAGGTACTTCCATTCTAACAACAGTTATACTTTTTATATTGTTGCTTTTTAAAATTTCAGCTAACTTTTCTCTATAATAGTCATTATCATCTAATTTAGGACAACCTATTACAGTTATATGATCTTTTATAAAGTCTCTATGAAAATTTGCATAAGCATATGCGGTGCAATCTGCTGCTATTAATAAATTTGCCCCTTCAAAATATGGTGCATTAGGATTTACTAATCTTAATTGTACTGGCCATTGACTTAATTCTGAATTTAAGCTACTGTTTTCTTCTTTAGAATTACAGTCACATATATCATTCTTTAAAGCCTTTGTACTTAGATTTAATCCTGCCTTTCTTTCAATTTTCTTTGCCATTGTTCCAGGACATCCACAAGGCATAGCTTTATTTTCTTCTTTAGTTTCTTTTTTTACCTTATCCATATCCTCTATTCTTCTTTTCACTGCTTCATCATCATAAGCTCCTGCTTCTCTTTCAATTATCTCAATAGCACCTTGAGGGCAATTTAAACAATCGCCTAGCCCATCACAGTACATATCACTAACAAGCTTTGCTTTACCATTCACTATTTCTATAGCTCTTTCATGACATGCATCTACACATATACCACAACCATCACATTTTTCCTCATTTATATGAACAATTTTTCTAATCATAATTTATACCTCCATAGCACACATTAATTTGAAAATCTAAAAGAAAATAATAATTTAAATATGTTAATCTATTTTAGAAATATGAAAGAAAAAATAGTATAGCATACTGGCTTATTACTTTTTTTAGATTGCTTAAATACTATAGTGTGTTAATTTAAATTCAATCTATGATTAAATTATATCAATTTAAATATTTTTGGTATGTAACTTATGTTACAGAGTTAATTTTTTATAATTCCAATTTTATGTGAGTTTTTAATAACTTTTATTTTGTCCTCAATATTTTTATCTAAAGCTATTATAGCTACCGTTGCAGGACCACAACTTTTATTTATATCTATGTTTATATTTTCTTCTAAGATAAATTCCATACCATTATTTTTAGCTAGTTCTTCTGCTTCATATAATATCCCTTTAGATCCTACAGGAACAATTTCCTTGACCTCTTTTAATTCTCTTAAATAGTAAAGAATATCATATTGAAAAATATCTTCATCATATTCATAACTTATCTCTTCTCCAACTTTGGGTATTCCTATGGAATAAATTATGACATCATCTTTTATATTATTTACTCTAAGTTTAGACTTTTCCCCAATTCCAATTATAGTCATTCCTAATCCTGTAGAAACACAAGGAAAATTTTCTTCTGTACTTCCACTAAGAGCAACATTGCTAATATCCGCCAATTCTAATTCACTTTTAATTCCCTTTATTATTTCTTCTCCTGTAGGTTTCATTTCTGCACAGACATTATCAATAACAGTAATCACTTCTGCACCACTACTTAATACTTCTAAAAGCCCTACTCTAACTGTATATTTTCCTGTTATAAAAGGTGGAACCTTTAATGCATCCTGTGGCTTGTCTCCTATACTTCCACAGCTATCACAAGCAATTACCATAGATTTATTTTCATCTATATCTACTAACACTAAGTCTCTTATTTTATTTATCTTCATATAGATTTTCCTGGTTATGAAAAACGTAACAAAACATAACCTTGCCCTTTCTTATATTTTTCATATTAATTTTTACGTTTTTAAAACCAATATATTTTATTAAATCTCCATAATAATTTACAAGACTTAATTCCATACCTTTTTAGTATTTTATTTTCCATTGTAGTAATATTACATTGATTTTTATTTGAATAAAGTGCAGTTATATAACCAATATAATATTCTCCATTTTTCTTTGTGTATTTTATTAAATCTCTATGCTTAAATCCATTTAGTTCTGCAATATTAGCTTTTGATTTTCTTCTCATAGGTTTGATAATCCAATCTTTTATATTACATTCGTTCATATTTACTTCTAAATCTGTTATGCAAATTGCATCATTACTATGTGTTTTATATATATTCCAATCGATACGTTTGTTAGCAGTATCTCCACCTGTAGTTAGCATTAATTTGCCCAATTTAGATAACTCTTGTCTTAAATAAGTTTTACCTTGCATAACGTGTTGAGCGTAGTCAAATCTTATATTTTTACCATCAATTGTTTTATAATATTTATCAATAAATAATTCTTCTTTGCCCTCTGTTTTTTGATGACAACCACTACACAAAGTGATTAAATTACTTATGGCATTAGAACCCTTTAATCTACGAGGAAATATATGATGTACTTCTAGCATACAATTAGATTTTCCGCATTCCATACACTCGCAATTATCTCTTAATATAACTGCTTTTCTTATATTTTCATCTAACCTATTTGATTTTTGATATTGCCATCCATATAATTTTTTACCTTCTGATAATGCTCTTATATCTACTACAACATCTTCTAAATGAAATTCCTTAATATTAACAAACTTTAATAATTGATTAATGATTCTAATGGTTGATTGTTTTTTCTGTAATATGCTCGGCGCTACTCTACCTTTTCTTTTACTTGCTGATCTATTATCAAATCTAACTTTTCTGTATCTTTTATAAGTTCTATGGTATCTTCTATAACTTTTTCTAGTTTCCATTAAACTTTTAACATTTTGTCTAAGTTCAATAGTGCCCTTGAATATTGGTTTATTATATGTTTTACATTTTTGAACTAATGCTATACCTACATGTTTACTTCCATCATATATCCCACAAATTATTTCAGTTTCTTCATCAGGACGAACCTCATAATTTAGTTGAATTGCCATAGGATATTTTTGAAGTAATCTTGCTTTCTTCTTTCTAATCAACACCCATGCTTTATTCCAAAGACATGAAGCTAATTTTCTTCCTTTTTTATCTTTTACAAATGAATATTCTTTTTGATTTTTAGTCATCTCTGACCACTCTCCTTTCGGGCATTTTCCTACTTGCCAAAGACAGTATGGAGTTCATATGATTAGGTGTTTGACTTCACAACCTAGAAGTCGGTCATCCTTCATCATTCTTAGAGCCTTAAACTGTTGGATATATTTAAGGGTAAGTCTTTAACTTATCATACAATCATAGTTCATCATGCTAAACTGTTTTCACAATTCTACACTCACTTAGGCTTGAAAACATCAAATAGTTATAACAACATACCTAAAGGTTGTGATATGTTATTATATGTTATGATTTTTAGCAACTACTTGAAGTTCCTTATGTTACTGTTTCTTAAATTTTTTCCAACCTCATTATACACCAAATTTATTTCATATAGCTTCAAAGCGTTTTTAATATTGCATATTAATGTTATTAAATAAAATTAATTATATTTGATTTTTTATTTATAATATCATATTCTTATTTAGTTTATACTAATGTTTTAGGCATCTTCAAAAAATAATAGCCCAGTATGTTAGCCTATTTTCCATCATACTGCGTTGTCAGAACTCCATGATAGTTAAACTATCATGAAAACCTGTCTCCTTTTCTGATGCAAAATATATGACCCATCTTTAACTAGCTATTTTCTTTCATATGCCTAAAATATACTAACATCTTTGGTTTATTATTTTCTTTCATATGCCTTATTTGATATAATCGAATATGAATTATAGATTTTCTCAATAATATATTTAGAGAATCTATTCTAAATTTCTCAGTTTTACTGAGAAATATCCACAATTGTGAATTTTGCATTGTGAATTGTGAATTGAATTGTCTAATAACGTATCTATATTAGCTATACATTAATTTTTAAGATACTTTATCTATATGTAAATTCATATCCCCTACTGTGTAATACTAAAGATAATTTTATAAAATAGAAGATTTTATATACAGAAAGAGAAGTGAACTGTTAATGGAAAAAGTTACGTTTAAAGGAAGTGCTATGCTTAATCCAGTGCCAGTGGTACTAATTAGTTGTAAGAATAATGAAGGTAAAGATAATATTTTTACAGTAGGTTGGATTGGAACAGCTTGTACTAAACCTCCTATGATTACAGTAGCAATTAGACCTGAAAGATTATCCTATGAGTACATAAAAGAAACTATGGAATTTGTGGTTAATCTTCCTTCTAAAAATTTGGTTAAGGAAGTGGATTTTTGTGGAGTTCGTTCAGGTAGAACTATTGATAAAATTAAAGAAATGAATTTTACAATGACAAAATGTGAAAATATTTCTGCTTCACTAATAGAAGACTGTCCTATTTCTCTTGAATGTAAAGTTAAAAGTATCACCCCTTTAGGTACTCATGATTTATTTTTAGCCGAAATAGTATGTTCACATGTAAATAGTGATTTAATTGATGAAAAAGGTAAAATTCATTTTGAAAAGGCAAATCTCATCTCCTATTGTCATGGAGAATATTTTGCATTAAATCCTAAAGCTTTAGGCTCCTTTGGCTATTCTGTAATGAAGAAGAAAACTATGAAAAAGAAAAAAATTAAAAGATAACTTAAGGCATCTTTAAAAATAACTGGTTAGAATTTTTGAATAGTTATTTTTAATGCCTAAATACTATGAAAGGTAGTGAAATCCTATGGAATTTCTAAAAGTTGCATCTGCTTGCCCTATCACTAATGTAGCAGATGTAAATTTCAATGTAGAAAATATAAAAAATTGTATTGAGGAAGCTATAGAAGAAAATTGTAAACTTGTGGTGTTTCCTGAGCTCTCTATTACCTCTTATACCTGTGGAGATCTATTTTATCAAAGACAACTATTAGATAAAAGCGAAAAAGCTTTAAAAGAGCTTTGCGAATTTTCTAGACATAAAGATATATTAATTGCTGTAGGTGCACCAATAGAGCATAAAAATTTGTTATATAATAGTGCAGTTATAATACTTAATGGTGAAATATTAGGTATAGTTCCTAAAAGTTATCTACCTAATTATTCAGAGTTCTATGAAAAAAGATGGTTTAATAGTGGTTTAAATTTAACTAACGAAAAAGTATCTCTAAGCTTTAGTGAAAACATTCCTTTTGGAACAAATCTTATTTTTACTTGTGATGATACAAAAATAGGTTTTGAAATCTGCGAAGATTTATGGGTTACCATACCTCCCAGCAGCTATTTAAGTCTTTTAGGTGCAAACATAATATGTAACTTATCATCTTCAAATGAACTTGTAAGTAAAGCAGAGTATAGAAGAAATTTAATTTCAAATCAAAGTGCAAGATGTATGAGTGCATATATTTATTCTTCATCAGGTGTTTTTGAATCAAGTACTGATTTATTGTTTAGTGGTCATTTAATGATATGCGAAAATGGTAGTACACTTTGTGAAAATGAAAGATTTCAAAGACATAATGAAATTATTACATCAACTATAGATGTGGATAAATTAAAAAGTGAGCGTTTAAAAAATGTAAGTTTTAGAGATAGTATTCACTTTTGCCCATATGATGCAGAAATTATAGAGTTTGAATTTAAAAACAAAGAAATTATAAACTTCAATCGTTATATTGATAAGCATCCATTTGTACCAAAGGATGAAATTGAAAGAGAAAAAAGATGTAAAGAAATCTTTAATATTCAAGCTGCTGCTCTAGCTAAGAGATTTTCTTATACAAAATTAAAGAAAGCAGTTATTGGTATTTCTGGTGGACTTGACTCTACCTTAGCATTACTTGTAATTGTTAAAACCTTTGATATGTTAGGCGTGGATAGAAAAAATATAGTAACTATTACAATGCCTGGCTTTGGTACTACTGATAGAACTTATAATAATGCTATAAATCTCTGTAAGCATTTAAATACAGAAACTAGAGAAATTAATATAGTAGATGCTTGTCTTCAACACTTTAAGGATATTGGTCATGATGTAGATAAACATGATGTAACCTATGAAAATGTTCAAGCAAGGGAAAGAACTCAAATATTAATGGATATAGCAAATAAGGAAGGTGGCCTTTTAATAGGTACAGGAGATTTATCTGAGCTTGCATTAGGATGGGCTACTTATAATGGTGATCACATGTCTATGTATTCTGTAAACTGTTCTATACCTAAAACTTTAGTTAGATATTTAGTACATTATGTAGCAGAAAAAGAGTTAAGTGGTGAGGTTTCTGAAATTTTATTAGATATATTAGACACACCTGTTAGTCCAGAACTTCTTCCTAAGGATAAAGAAGGTAATATTGCACAAAAAACTGAAGATATAGTAGGCCCTTATGAGCTTCATGACTTCTTCTTATATCATTTTATAAAAGAAGGAGCAACTCCTGAAAAGTTATCGTTTTTAGCTAAAGCTGCCTTTAAGGAAAACTATTCTAATGAAGAAATTGAGAAATGGTTAAATACTTTCTTAAGACGATTCTTTACTCAACAATTTAAGCGTTCTTGTTTACCTGATGGTCCTAAGGTAGGTTCTATAAGTCTTTCTCCTAGAGGAGATTTAAGAATGCCTTCAGATGCAAGCTATAATTCTTGGATATAACAAAAAGTCGTGACTAAATGTCACGACTTTTTAAAATTAAGAATGAGGAGTTAAGATAAAAATCATTTGATAATTTTCATTTCGTTTTACTTATATATGTCTACAATAAGCCCTGTTATTTCATCAATAGTGCTTGCTATATTTAAAGTTTCTTTTTCTTCACTTAATAACATTTCTGTAAGTTCTTCTAGTTTTTTATCCACAGTTTCTACAGTAATAAAATATTGAGTTTGCCAAAAGCTTATATCTTTTTTAACTGAATACATAAAAGCAAGTACAGATTCTAAATATTCTTTTATTTCTCTCTTATAAGCTCTAACATCAGCATAACATTTGGTTACCACTAATTTGCTTCCCTTAGATTTTATATTTTTTAACATTTGTTTTAATTGTTCTTCTGACTTTTTTTGACGTGCAAAATTAAAATTTCTTGAAAAGTCATTATGTTTATTTATAGTAACCCCTTCTGTCTTTATTGGAGTAGTTCTTCCTAATTTAGATATTTCCATTTAAATACCTCCTAATGACTATTTTTGAAGACTCTTTATTCTCTTATAATAATTATATCGTAATAATATTATATTCTTTAAGGCTAAATTCAATTTGTTTGATTATTAAGAATAGTGAGAGTATAATAAAAAAAGTATAATGAAGCCACAGTTTTTAAATCGCGAATTTTTTATCGTCAATTTGCAAATATTAAATATTTATTATTATAATTTTACGAACATAATAATTTCAATTTAAATAGATTTTATATTTTTATATACTAAAATATTCTAAAGGTGTGGTGATAATAAGTATGAAAAAACTTCTACAAATGTTTATTACTTTTTTCAAAATTGGAAGCTTTACTTTCGGTGGTGGATATGCAATGATTCCTCTAATTGAAAAAGAAGTAGTGGATAAACATAACTGGCTTACTAAAGAAGAATTTTTAGATATAATCGTTATCTCTCAAACTTTTCCAGGTGCTTTAGCCATAAATAGTTGTACATTTATAGGTTATAAAATAGGTAATTTTCCTGGTGCTATTTTAGGCTTACTTGGTGTAACACTTCCCTCCTTTTTTATAATACTTCTAATTGCTATGTTCTTTGCAAAGTTTAGAAATCTCTATACTGTTGAATTGATATTTAAAGGAATTAATGCTGCAGTGCCTTTATTAATTCTAGTGGCAATAATAAGCCTTAGTAAGTCCCTTAATAAAAATTATATAAATATCGTAATAATAGTTATAACAATACTTGCAATTACTATATTTAATGTAAACCCTGTAATAATTATATTACTGTCAGCAATTTACGGTATTATTGCAAACAGAAAGAAGGTGTAACAATTGCATATACTCTTTAAATTATATTTAGCATTTCTAAAGATTGGTACCTTTGGATTTGGTGGTGGTTACGCAATGTTATCCTTAATTGAAAAAGAAATAGTAACAAACAATAGCTGGATTAGTTACACTGAATTTATAGATATAATTGGAATTTCTCAAATGACACCAGGCCCAGTAGCTATAAATTCTGCCACTTTTGTAGGATATAGAGTTTATGGTGTTTTAGGAAGCATAGTTGCTACTGTAGGTGTTATAACTACTTCCTTTATTTTAGTGACATTAGCTTACTTCTTCTTTCAGAAATTTAAAGAGTCAGATTTATTGACTTCTGCTCTTTTAGGCATGAGACCTGCACTTATAGGCTTAATAATATCCGTATTCTTATCTCTTGGGCGCACTTCTTACATAGACTTTAAAAGCATAATCATAGCCTTTATAATTGGACTAATGCTAATAAAAACTAAAATTCATCCAATATTAATAATAGTTATTTCAGGAATTTTAGGAATAGTATTCTATGGAATATTACCACTTTAGTTAAGTCTTGTAAAAATTACTATATAGATCATCTTAAATAAAATAGTTGTTAATATTTTAGGCTATAGGGTTCCATAATGAAAATTTAACTTATGCACGATTTTGATTTCTATAATAAAATTTTTACTATGAATTAAAAATTAAGAATAAATAATAAAGAATTATGGTTAAAACTCCATAGCCGAAGCTTTGGAGTTTTTTTAATAAATTTTATTTTAAGAAATTTACTAAAGGTGAATTTCATCCTAAATTCTTCATTCTTAACTATCAATTCTTACTTTCTAAGGATTTAAGCTATTTTTATAAAAAATTTATTTTCCAAAGTACATTTTAAACTTTTATATTAGCTCTCTATATTGAGATCATTTTTGCATAATTATTTATTTCATAACATAAATTGATTTAAGACATCTGAAAGAAAATAATAGGCCAAGGATGCTAGTAATATTTTAGGCATATGAAAGAAAATAGCTAGTTAAAGATTCGAAATATATTTTGCATCAGAAAAGGAGACAGGTTTTCATGATAGTTTAGCTATCATGGAGTTCTGACGACGCAGTATGATGCAAAATAGATGAGTATACTAACTAGGTATTTTTTGAATATGCCTCATATCAGACAAGGCATCAGATTACGCTCATAGTGGTGCTATGGGCGGGTTCTGATAACGCAGTATGATGGAAAATAGGCTAAGATACTGATATATTATTTTTGAAGATGCCTAAATGCTCTTTTATCCTAATATGTATAATTTATAGGGTTAAAAAGCTTTTTAAAATAATAACAATATTTACATTTATTTCAAATTATATATTGTATTTAAAACCATATTATGTTATAATATTTTCTGTAATAACAGTTATTTGAAATTTTATAATTATATTCCACAATAATAATTTTTGTATATTTTGTGGATAATATGTTTTAGAGGTGATTTTTAATGTGGTTTAGCAAAAGTTCAGAAGAAGTTTTAAAAGAGTTTCAAACCAATAGTATTACCGGCCTGACGTCTGCAGAAGTTGAAGAGAAAAAAAAACAGTTTGGGTTAAATAAATTCGCAACAAAAAAACCTAAAACTAAAATCCAAATGTTTTTTTCCCAACTTCAAGATATTTTAATCTATATATTAATTGCTGCTGCAATACTATCTGCTGTTGTAGGAGAAGTTAGTGATACTATTATCATTGGAGTTGTTATACTAATTAATGCCTTAGTAGGAATGATTCAAGAAGCTAAAGCTGAAAAAGCACTAGATGCACTGAAACAACTCTCTACACCTAAAGCTATAGTTAAAAGAGATAGTGAACTTAGAGAAATACCTTCCGAGGAGGTTGTTCCAGGAGATGTAATTATTATAGATGCTGGAAGATATATTCCCTGTGATTTAAGATTGATTGAAAGTGCAAATCTTAAAATTGAAGAATCTGCCCTTACAGGAGAATCTGTCCCTGTTGATAAAGATGCAAATATTTTAATAACTAGCGATGATATTTCTTTAGGCGATCAAAAAAATATGGCATTCATGTCTACTTTAGCTACTTATGGTAGAGGAATAGGTATAGCTGTTGGTACAGGAATGAATACTGAAATTGGTAAAATAGCAAAAATGCTTGATGAAAGTGAAAATGAACAAACTCCACTTCAGAAAAAACTTGAAGAATTAGGAAAGATTTTAGGATTTGCAGCTATAGGTATATGTATTGCTATGTTTATAATAGGCTTAATTCAAGGTAGAGATACACTTGAAATGTTTATGACCTCTATAAGTTTAGCAGTAGCAGCAATTCCTGAGGGCCTTCCTGCTATAGTTACAATAGTGCTTGCTATTGGTGTTCAAAAAATGATAAAGCAAAATGCTATAATTAGAAAACTTCCTGCTGTTGAAACTTTAGGCTCAGTAAATATAATTTGTTCAGATAAAACTGGTACACTAACTCAAAATAAAATGACAGTAGTAAAATTTTACTCTGATAACATCTTAGACAATATAGATAAATTAAATATAAATAATCCTATACACAAGTTATTAATAGAAAATATGGTACTTTGTAATGATGCTACAGCTAGAGAAAATTCAAAAACCGGTGACCCAACTGAGATAGCATTACTAGAAGCAGGAAATATGTTCAATATCTATAAAGAAGAGTTAGAATCTTCACATAAAAGAGTTGATGAAGTTCCTTTTGATTCTGATAGAAAACTAATGACCACAGTAAACAAATACGATAACGAATATTACGTCATGACTAAGGGTGCTACAGACAACTTATTAAATCTCTGTACTAATGCTTATATAAATAATGAAATAATACCTTTAACTGATGAATTAAAAGATACTTTTCTAAAATCAGCCTATGATATGTCTGATAATGCCCTAAGAGTTTTAGGTTGTGCTTATAAAGTTATTCCTTCAACTGATATTGAAATTGATGATTTGGAAAACAATTTAACTTTTATAGGTTTAGTTGGAATGATTGATCCTCCTAGACTTGAAGTTAAAGATTCCATTGCTCTATGTAAAAAGTCTGGTATAAAAACTATAATGATTACTGGTGACCATAAAAATACCGCTTTTGC
This sequence comes from Clostridium sp. Marseille-QA1073, assembly GCF_054863625.1. Classification (NCBI taxonomy): domain Bacteria; kingdom Bacillati; phylum Bacillota; class Clostridia; order Eubacteriales; family Clostridiaceae; genus Clostridium; species Clostridium sp. Marseille-QA1073. The sequence continues at coordinate 74,142 of NZ_JBSVQM010000010.1, forward strand.
TATAGCAAAAGATTTAGAAATTGTAAATGACATCAATGAAGTTATTTCAGGAGCTGACCTTGATAAATTATCTGATGAAGAATTATCCAATAAAATAGATAACTTACGAGTATTTGCAAGAGTTTCACCTGAACATAAGGTTAAAATTGTTAAAGCTTTTAAGTCAAAAGGAAATATAGTATCTATGACTGGCGACGGTGTTAATGATGCTCCTTCATTAAAAGCTGCTGACATAGGAGTTGCAATGGGTATTACAGGAACGGATGTAGCTAAAGGTGCCTCTGATATGATATTAACAGACGATAATTTTTCTACTATAGTATCAGCTATAAAAGAAGGTAGGAATATATTTAATAATATCAAAAAGTCTGTGGTATTTTTAATCTCTTGTAATGCAGGAGAAATTGTTTCCCTATTCCTTGCCATACTTTTAGGATGGGCTACTCCACTTAATGCAACTCATATATTATGGGTTAACTTAATTACAGATACTTTCCCTGCATTAGCACTAGGTATGGACCCAGGGGATAAAGATGTAATGAATAGAAAACCACGTAATCCTAAATCAAGTATATTTAAAGGAGCAATTTTAAGCTTAATAATTAATGGAATTCTAATAGGTTCCTTAACTTTAATTGCTTTCGTATATGGTGCTAAAACTTATGGTGGTTCAGATGTTTCATTATCAGCTATGCCTAAACAAGTTTTAATCCATGCTCAAACACTAGCTTTTACAGTTTTAAGTGGAACCCAATTAATTCACTCATTAAATATGAGAAATGAAACTAAATCTATATTCCAAATAGGATTATTTTCAAATATGTATTTAATTGGTGCTATAATACTAGGATTTTTACTTCAATTAATAGTAATATCCTTTACTCCAATAGCAAATTTATTTGGAGTATATAAGCTTACAATTAGTGATTGGGAATTCGTATTCATGCTAAGTTTAGTACCATTAGTATTTAATGAAATTGTTAAAGTAATAAGAAGACTACTAATTAAAAAGGAAGCCTAAATTCTAGGCTTCCTTTTTAATTATTTATTGGCTATAATTTAACCTTCATCACTACTAATTTTTAATCCCTTAGTACTTAAAATCTAGGATATTAGTTATTTATTTTTAGAATTTATTAATGATAATCTAAACTACTACTTTATCTTAGAGTATCTCTAATTATCACTTCATTCATTAATTTAAGCTAATTTATATATAAAGAATCCAAATTATATTAAAATTGCCTGACCAGAACATAAATAATTAATCCGATCATATAATATTCCCTTTAATTGTTCATATGCTTTCTCGCTAGTACAATGACATGTATAATATATTGATTTCTTCCCATCTAAATATTTTCCAATATCATTTATCAATTCTACATTTACACATTTACTAAATATAGGATTAAACAAATGAAAACCTCCAATAACAAAATCTATACTTTTCTCAGTAATATCTTCAGCCTCTTCTAATATATTGACTATTCCACGATGAGCACAGCCTGCAAAAAGATAGTTCTTATTATCAGATGTAATTATAAGATTTTGCTCATGATTAAATTTATCATGAACAAACAAATTCCCTTCTTTTACATATAAATTCTTATTTGATGTTGGTATCATCTTATTTGACCTTATTTTGCTAAAAATAATAAGCTCATCATCTATTTTATAAAAATCATCAACTAAGATAATTCTATCATTTTCTCTTAGAGTTTTATCTAAACCTATATAATATTTAAACAATCCTAAAACATTACTATAGTACTTATCAAAAGCATTTTTATGAATATAAATTTTTGCCTTATTGTTTACTTTTAAAAATTCTTTTAGTCCTCCGCCATGATCTTTATGTCCATGTGATATTACAACAATATCTACTTCAGAAATATCTATATTTAATTTCATAGCATTTCTTATAAATAAATTATTAGGTCCAACATCAAATAGTATATTATGCTTTTCAGTCTTTATGTGTATACATAATCCATGTTTACTGTGATATTGTGAAGATAGTGCCTTATTTTCTAATAATGCTGTAACCTCCATATAATACTCCTTTTTATGTTAAAATTCTTTACAATTTAATATATTATATTTTATTTATATATATTATAATGATTAATCCTTATAATATAGCTATTTCTTGTTATGAAAATTATATCTAGAAATCTGTTAGTAAAATTAATCTTTATCTTATTCTTAATTTTTTATTAAAATCCACCTGCTCCGCCGCCACTACAGCCACCGCCACCTCCAGTTGAACTACCGCCGTTATAGTCTACTGTACTGGAAAAGATGCCATAAGATCCATAGTATATAAATGAATTTGTGGTTGTAAAATTATCAAAGTTAAGATAATTTATAAGCCACATATTAGTAGCATATATTGATGAAGTCAATGCAAACTTTCTAAACTCTTCAAGTCTTTTTCTGCTAACATTTAAAGTTATCATATAAGGTAGGTATTCATCTAAAGGATACATCATAGCCATTGAACCTAAGTCTTTATCTTCAAAGCTCGTTTTTACTTTTTTCCATTTCATTTTTTCACTATATCCGTAATTGCTTAATCTTATTATTAACCCTATGCCCAATACAAATATAATTACACTAATTATAAGTGATAATATAGCTATAATATTTCCATTAATTAAGGATATGATTGATATAATAAACGCAATAACAGATAAAGTTATATATAGAACTCCATATTTTCTATTGCTTTTATCAAAATAATTATTATCTTTCGCTAAATCATTTACTTTTTTTACCCATTTATGATAACTTATCGTAAAATTAATACCTTTTTCTTTATCTTTGGCGATTCTTTCTATCTCTTTCATAGTTATTTCATTATTATAATTGCTTATATCTATCAACCAATCTATTAGATACTGTTCATGAGATAAAAGCTTCTCATAGGGCTTATCTAAGACTATTATTTTATAATCCTCGTTTTTTCCTACTGTATTGTCCTCTAACTCTATAAATCCTCTTCTATTCAAGTCTAATAAGGTAGTTATAAACTCTTTAGTTGTAACTGTTCCATTATAGAATCTTGACAGTATAGCAGGACTACATTTTTCTGGAAATTCATTAAGATTTTCAGTTTTTACAATTCTTTTTGTAATTTTCATATAAAAAATAATAAGCGTTAATCCTATAATTAAAAATATATAAACTAGAAAATCGACACCTTTTTTAATCTTTTTATTAGTTTCCACTTTCTTTTCATAGTCTAACCTTTTTCTTTCTTCTTTTTGTAGTATTTCTGTTAATCCATCTTTATTTTCAGTTTTAGTGGAGCTTATTAAAATATCTTTTGGAAATAAAACTCTTCCAGTAAGATACATATCTTTTTTAATATCTGTTGCTTCAAATATTATTTTATTATTTTCAATTTTAGCTTTAGGAAATCCATCCCCTGTATCAAAAAATGCCTTAATATCTTTCTCTGATATCTCTTTAGGAAGCACTATTACTCCATTAAAGCTGTCTATCTCACTTTTATAACCTTTATCCCAAAAATTATAATATAGCTCTCCAACATCATTATATAACGTCGTTACGTCAGATAATGTATAACTAAGCTTAATTTTTCTTTTTACGTTTCTTGATGGAATATATAATTTAATCCTAAATAAATTTTTATTTTCCTCTTCTATTTCATAAAGAAAGTTATCTCCATTTTTAGCCTTTTCACTATATTTAAATTCTTTTTCTACATCATCTTCTATAAGAAAAACTTTTAAATCTTTAATACCGTTTGTCCCTTTTATAGAAATATCTTTAAAAGCCCCATTAAATTTTCCACTGAAATCCATCATTAATGTTTCTTCAACCTTTAATGATCCATCCTTTAAAATATTAACTGTAGAATGTAATTCATTAATTTTAACCTTTTTGTCATTGGCATAAACAACCATAGAGGTTGAAATTATAAATATTAACATTAAGCTAAAAACTTTAAATAAATTTATTGTTAATTTTTTGCTATTCATTTACTCACCTCAATCACTATTGCTAGAAAAAATAACTTAATAGATTAAATTTCTTTGAAATTTAAAGATTTCTCCTAAAACCTAATTATATATAGTTTCAATAAATTATTTTTAATTCCTCTTTTATATCCTTTATAGAAAATTTAGATTCTTATACTCTATAAATATTTTTCATAAATTTTAAAAAAGTGAAAAATCATCATGATGCCATGATGATTTCTCTTATTTATATTAGTTTTGTTCCGTTTTCATCTTGTATTATTAGATTTCTTTTCATAAGCCCACCTAAAGCTCTTTTAAAAGCATTTTTGCTTGTATTAAAAGTGCTTTGTATATCCTCTGGTGATGATTTATCATTTAATTTCATTGCTCCATTATTTTTCTTTAAATAATCTAATATAACAGTTTCTAAATCTTCTTTTTCTACTAACCTACTTTTTCTTGAGGTTACACCAACTTGACCTTCTTCATAATATCTTTTGACCCTAACCTTAATGGTTTCTCCTGCTTTAAGGTCATTATAATACTCATTTTTAAGTATTACTCCCCTATAAACGTTTTCTAAAGCTATCATAGCTGTTCCATTAGTCTGGAATCCATATATAGTTCCTTCAACCTCTTCTCCTATGTTATAGCTATTTGTATCATGAAGATATTTATCTATGTTAGTGGTAGCTGCTAAACGATTAGTTTTATCTAAGTATAGATAAAACAAGTATTTTTTTCCTACTTCTAGCTTATATTTAATTTCCTTAAAAGGTACTAGTACATCCCTTTCAAGTCCTATGCTTATAAAAGCACCTATTTTGCTATTGTCTACTACCTCTAAATAAGCAATTTCTCCTATCTGTGCTAAAGGATTTTTCATAGTGGCAATCATTCTATCTTTAGAATCCCTGTATATAAAAGCTTCTACTTCATCTTCAACCTGAAGTTCATTGCCTAGTGCACTCTTTGTTGGTAATAAAATATCATCAGAGGTATTATCAGTTTTTCCATCTAAATAATATCCAATTTCCGCTATCCTTACAACTTTTAGTTTATTTATTTCTCCAATTTTTATCATGTATAATCTCCTAATTCTTCAAAAATTTTTCCCAATCTACATATTCATTTAACTTATCTACAAACTTAACTAAGTACTTTTCTTCTAATTCAGTAAATCTATTAAATATTGGACTGTCTATATCAAGAACACCATAAACTATCCCATCGTTAATTATAGGTATTACAATTTCTGAATTAGAAGCAGAGTCACAAGCTATATGTCCTGGAAATCTATGTACATTTTCAATTCTTTTTATTTCTTTATTTTCTGCTGCTGTGCCGCAAACACCTTTTCCAAAAGCTATTCTGTTACAAGCAGGTCTACCTTGAAAAGGTCCTAAAACTAACTCGTCTCCTCTAGTAAAGTAAAATCCACTCCAATTAATTTCATCTACAAGAGCATAAATAATCGCAGATGCATTTGAAAGGTTTGCTAAAACATCACTTTCACTGCTTAACTGACCTTCTAAAAGAGTTAGCATATATCTATATTTCTGTTCATTTGTCATTTTATTTATACTATCTAATTTTATCATTTTATGCCCCCAAAATTCAATTCACAATTCAAAATGCACAATGCATAATTTAGGACATTTCTTAGCTAATGCTAAGAAACTAATAATTTATTTCTTCAATTTAAAAATTCTCATGCTCTGCTGAGAATTATCCACAATTGTGAATTGTGAAATGTGCATTGTGAATTACTATCCTTGTTTATGTTCTATTCCCATTTGAACATATATTTCTGCGGATTTTTTTATATGTTCAATTTCTTCTTCTGTTAACTCTCTTACAACTTTTGCTGGAGATCCCATGCATAGTACTCCCGATGGTATTTTTTTACCTTGAGTTACTAAACTTCCTGCTCCTATAATAGTATTTTCTCCTATTTCAGAATTATTAAGTATAATAGAGCCCATTCCTATTAAAACATTATTTCCAATATTACATCCATGAATAATACTATTATGACCTATAGTAACATTATCACCTATCTTTGTTGGTGTATTATGATCATTATGTACAGTGCTATTATCTTGTATATTTGTATTTTTTCCTACTTTTAAACAATCCATGTCTCCTCTTAAAACTGTACCATACCATATATTCGAATTTTCTCCTATTTCTACATTTCCTATAATAGCTGCATTTTCTGCTATAAAGCAACTCTCATGTATATTAGGATTTATTCCCTTAAATGATTTAATCATATTTCTCTCTCCTTATATTTTCTCTAAATTTAATATTACACATTTTTAAAGAAATAATTCTAGTGCATTCTAATAATTATTTTTCCATATGCTTTAGGCATCTGAAAGAAAATAATAGATCAAAGATGTTAGTATATTTTTTATCAGACAAGGCGTTAGGTTCTACTCATAGTGGAGCTATGGGCGGGTTCTAACAACGCAGTATGATGGAAAATAGGCTAATATACTGGTCTATTATTTTTTTGAAGATGCCTTATATATTATTTTAGTTAATATTATATAAAAAAGCTAGTCTCTGAAAAATAAAGCTATAAAGCTATTTTCAGAAGTTTTTAATTATTTCCTCTTATTTTTATATAATAATTTTTATTGATTAAATTATAATCTTGGTATATAATACCACATATAGTGCATATAAACTATTATATAACTATATATAGTGTTATTTCGACTTAATTGATTTTAAATACGGGAGGTGACCATGCTAGGAATATATTTTCTAGCATTATATTATGGACGATATTAAGAAATTTTTAAAAAGATATTACACAAAAGCCTTAACGGAAAATACGGATTTAACAGTTTACGATTTATTTGAATGGAAAAAGGTTGATGTTTTTATAAAAGATTATAAAACTAACACAGTATTAGTTGATATGAAAGATTTAGAGTTTCCTAAAGATTACTCACAAAATGCTTGTGATATAATTGCCTCTAAGTATTTTAAAAAAGCATTAGTACCTAATGAAGTTGGATACGAAAACAGCTTAAAGATGATAGTTCATAGAATAGTAAACTTTTGGTGTGATGCCTTAGTTGATGAAGGACTTATAAATAATGAAGATGAAAAAGAAATTTTATATGATGAACTTGCATACTGCTTTTTAAATCAAATGTATGCACCTAATTCTCCACAATGGTTTAATACAGGCTTAAAACATGCCTATAATATAGATACAGACAGTTTAGACACTTTCTACTATGATGAAAAAAAAGCTAAAGTAGTAAAAAGTAAAGATGCGTATACTCGTACTCAAGCTTCTGCTTGTTTTATACTTTCTATAGAAGATAAGTTACTTGGAGAACATTCTATTTCTGAACAATATGTTACAGAAACTAAATTATTTAAAGGTGGTTCTGGTACAGGTACAAATTACTCTACCATTAGAGCAAAAGGAGAAAAATTATCTGGTGGAGGAATTTCTTCTGGAGTTATGAGTTTTTTAAAAGGCCTTGATAGAAATGCTGGTGCTATAAAATCTGGTGGTACTACAAGACGTGCTGCTAAAATGGTTGCCTTAGATATTGACCATCCCGAGATATTTGAGTTTATAGAATGGAAAGCTAAAGAAGAAGATAAAGTAAGGGCTCTTGGTAAAATGGGATATGATGCAACCTTTGAAGGTGAAGCATATGAAACCGTATCAGGACAAAATGGAAATAACTCTGTTAGACTAAGCAATGAATTTATGAAAAAAGTTATTAATCTTTCAGAAAATGAAGATGAGACCATTGAACTTAAAGGAAGAACAGATGATTCTGTAAATAAAACTGTTAGAATTAAAGAATTATGGGATTCTTTCAATTTATCTGCTTGGAAATGTGCTGATCCAGCACCTCAGTTTGATGATATTTTCAATGCATGGCATACTTGTCCCGCTGGAGAAGATGGTTTATATGGTGCAAAATATAATAGAATAAACTCTACAAATCCCTGTGGAGAATATGCTTTCTTAGATGACACTTCCTGTAATCTTGCATCAATAAACGTATATAAATTTTATGATGTTAAAAATAAAGTTTTTGATTTAGAAGGTTATATTCATTTAGTGAAACTTGTACAATTAGCACTTGAAGCTTCTATACATTGGGGACAATTTCCTACAGAAGATATAGCTAGAAAAACATATTTATTTAGATCTACTGGACTTGGAATTTCTAATTTAGCTTCACTACTTATGGTTATGGGTTACCCATATGATTCTGAAGAATCTCGAAGCTTTTCTGCTAGTATTATAGGTATATTAACAGCTAGCTCTTATATCACTTCAGCACTTATGGCTAAAAAATTAGGAGCTTTTGAGAAGTATGAAATAAATAAAAATTATATGTTAAGAGTTATAAGAAATCATGCAAGAGTAGCTAAAGCTATAGATTCTGAATATGAAGGTTTAGACTATACTCCTGTAGAAATAAATCATGAAATATTGACTAATAACGGATTAGATTATATAAGCAAAGCCTTAAAAGAGCTTTGGGTTAAAGCTATATCCTTTGGAGAAGTATATGGTTATAGAAATTCTCAGGTATCTGTTATTGCACCAACAGGAACTATCTCCTTTGCAATGGATTGTGGAGCTACATCTATTGAACCTTATTTCTCTCACTTTATATATAAAAAGTTATCTGGTGGTGGATTTATGACTATTGTAAATCCAGTTATAGAAGCTTCTCTTGAAAATCTAGGTTATAATGAAAATGAAATCAAAGATATAATTGATTATATCCTAAGAAAAGAAATAGTTGATGAAGATGGCTTAGAATATGAAAAAATTGTAGATGGAAAAATTGAAGGTGCACCTCATCTTAAAGAAGAACATCTTCCTATATTTGATACTGCAAACAAATGCGGAAGTGGAAATAGATTTATAGGACCTATGGGGCACGTTCTTATGATGGCAAGTATAACTCCTATGATTTCTGGTGCTGTTTCTAAAACAGTTAATTTGCCTAAGAATGCAACAGTAGATGATTTTAAGAATGTTGTTGTTAATTCTTGGAAATTAGGAGTGAAAGGAATTTCATTATATAGAGATGGATGTAAAGCTAGCCAACCATTAAATACAACTCTAAATTCTGAAAGAAAGCTTACTCTTGAAGATTTAACTTATGCTCAATTATTGGAAAAGGCTAAAGAATTACAAAAAAATTCCAATATTTCAACCCGTGAGAAGCCTGAAGGCATAAGAGTTGGCACTACTCATCCTGCGCAAATAGAGGATGTTAAAATATACACTACTGTTAATAGAAATGAACAAGGTGCAATTACAGAAATCTATATAACAACAGATAGAGAAGGAACGATAATTACTGGATTATTAAACTCACTATCAAAGTCAATTTCCGTTATGCTTCAATATCATGTACCTGCACAGGATATTGCTAGAATGTTAAGAGGTCAAAAATATGAACCTTATGGTTTTGTACAAAAACATCCATATATTAAGCATGTAACTTCTATTTCTGATTTAATTAGTAAGGTTATAGATATAGAACTTGGAGATTTTTCTCGCTGCCAAGTAAAGCCTGATAGTGAAGATATAATGATGATAAGCAAAAGAAACTATTTTGCTGCTCAAAGTGAAATATCTAGTAGTTTAGTAGTGAATGATAATTTAACTACTGGTGAAAGAATATACTCCGAAGTTTGTTCTCACTGCTCAAGCACTAGACTAGTGAAGAATGGTACTTGTAAAGTTTGCCAAGATTGCGGTACTACTACAGGATGCAGCTAATAAAAAAGGAGTTCGTTGAACTCCTTTTTCTAATTCATAATGCACAATTATGGATATTTCTCAGCATTAATTTCCACCCTTCAACAATTGAAAATTGACAATGGACTATGGACAATTGTGGATATTTCTCAGCTACCGCTGAGAAATTTACAATTATTTATCTGTAACGTTGAACAATGCTCTCCACATAACTAGCAATATAATTGCTAGTTAGAAACATATTCAAAGAAATTATTTTGCTAAAAAATAATTTCAGCCTTAATTTTGAATTGTCAATTTTGAATTCTCCATTGGTGAAGCCCCTGAGGTGCAGTATGCTAAGGAGCTATATCTGCGGTATTAAACAATATTTTAACTATATTGCTTATCTCCATAATACTAGTGTAAGCCCACTAATTCTTGCTCCGAACTAGGGTGGAAGCCGAGATATGTGTAAAAGCCGGTAACTTTATGACAAAAAATTACATAAATTTACCGGTTCTATAATTTTATTAATATCTATCTCATGTATTGAATCAGGAATTTCATTTAAATCTATAATGTACTCTCCAAATCTTTTAATATGCGCTGTCATATATGGGATCAAAGACTTAATATCCTCTTTGATTACAATCACACCTTCAGCAGCTAATTTTTCAAGTGCAATATTTATGTCAATTACATTGTGAAGTATAACTGCATTTGCTAATAATTCATTATATTTTATAATCTTATTTTGTCCATCAGAATCATTTTCACATATAATGCCTTCTCCTCCAGAGAAGAACCATTTTAAAACCAATTATAAGCTTCAACTTTATTTGTACTTTCAGTTATCTTTTCTCTTAGCTCCACATTTGATATAAATTTCAGTAGATAAATCGTTCTTATTGCATTGCCAAGTTCTCTAAATGCTTGGTATAGCTTATTCTTTTTACTGTCATTATTAAGTTTTCTAAGGACCGTAGAGGGCAGTATCTTCCCAGACCTAATTAATAAAACAACTTGAAATAAATCCTTATAGTGGGTTTCTATGATAGTCCAGTTAATTGTGTCATTAAATAATTCCTCTATATGGGGATATTCTAAATCTTTATTAACTTTAAAAAATCTTAGATCTTTCCAATTCCGTATTCTAGGGATTAGATTTATTCCTAAAAGATACGTTAATGCAAATACTGGTGTTGATTGTCCTTGGGTATCAGCATGACAGTATCAGGTTGAATATCAGATTTTAATAGCCCATCTATTATATACACCGCCTCCCATACACCGCAGGGTATGAAATGACTAAATAATGCTATGTATGTATCTGAAACATGATTGTAAGCTATATTTCTAATGCCCCCATATCTAATATGGTTTTCTTCTAATAAGTTTTGAGATTAAGTATCTAGCTGCGTTCCATCGGCTACCACTACATTAACTTTTCCCCACATTTTAGGTAATGAGAACTTATTATAAAAATTAATAACATCAGCTAGAGCTTTGTCTAATTTTTCTTCTGTAATATGTCTTTTGTTTGTAAAACTTATCATATGCGGTGTAATAGAACCCCTAATATGCTTTGAAGTTTGAGCAGTGCCCATGTTAGAACCATATCCAAAAGTTAACAATATATATCTTTCCTTAGGATTTTTTAATTTAAGCTCTGTGCCAGAGTTTGGACCAAAATATTTTGTATAGTTTACCCAACGCTCTATATTACAAAGAATTTCCATGATATTTCTTTCTGGCATATGTTTTTCAACATGTCTTTTAAATTCTTTAATTTTAGACCTATCTTGTGTACTTTTCTTTTTCTTGAGCGTAACTTTACCATCATCATTTATAACAAGTTCAGTATTTTCAGGATAATTTCTATCTGCAGATTCACACTTCTTCTTAAGCATACTTTTAAAATTATCAATAAAATCTTGTTTATTAGTTGGAAGGTTAATTTCTCTGCAGTAATATCTAATAATGGTTCACATTCATCCCAAGTAAGTAATTGTGTTCTATAGTCAGCATATTCTTCAGATTCTTCAGCATATATATCTCCAGTTTTAAATTCAGAAGCTATATAAGAAAAAATGCACATTTCAAAGTATCTTCTAGCAAACATTTCTTTTTCTCCGACAATGTATTTAATAAGCTTTTTCCACTTTTCATTAACAAATGATATATCAACTTCAACAGCAATAAAATCTGATTTTCTTGGTTCGCATTTAAGTAAGTATTCTATAGCTAAAAGGATGGAAGGATATCATGTTTATCTGACCACTGATGCTTATGCGGGTTATGAGAAAGTGGACAATATAAAGAGAAATCTATGTTGGGCTCATTGTCGTAGATACATGATATAAAGTATCCCTCTAGACAATCGAGGAAGGAGATTCCTGGATCTAAGGGAACCAAAGAGAAAGAAATTGATCTTTTATTCAAGCTAGAGGAAGAAATGAAGGATCCTTCTTTTGAAGAAAAGAAAAACAAGCGTCAGGTAGCATCGCGTGCTATCCTAGATGCCTTTTGGTCGTGGGTCGAAACAACTTCGTCGATTCCAATCACTCTCCAATAACCTTTGCGAAGCAAATATCAAACCTTTTGCCACTGCAAGAAGAGCCTGATTATTTGCCGATACTCCAAAAGGAGCAACTGCAAACGCAGTATTATATATGATTGTAGAATCTACCCGTGCAAATGAGCTGAATGCTTATGAATACATAAAGTATCTGCAAACTGTGATGCCAGATACTGATTTTAATAATTATCCCTAATTATTGGATCAATGCCTGCCGTGGTCGAAAAAATTACCAGAGGGATGCAGGCTGAGAATAAGAAAAACAAAAAAGAATTCCGTTAAAGTACAATGTACTACATCGGATTTCTTTTTTCCATACGTCATGTTTTAAATCGCTTACGTAAATTTATATCCTTTAATGCATCTTTGATGCTTATCCGCCATGACTTTATTTTAGCTTAATGTTTCTATGACATTTTTATAAAGTTTGCCGTTTTGTACATCATCCAAAGTAAATACTTTTTCTTCAACATTTTTCTTTAAATACTCAAACGCATCAAAATATTTTGTATTGTCAACATAATAGGTCTGCAAGCCATCTCTATAATCTATAGTTGAAGCATCAATATCATTATGTGATAAAACAATGAATATTTTTTCAATGCCATGCTTATATAAATGTGCTAACTGTAATTTTAAATATGCAACATCTATAGAAGGATTTACACACATTATGGCTACATCTATATTTGCGGCAGAAAAGTAAGCATCAGCAAGTTTACCAAAGTTGTATGTATTTAAGCTATTAACTTGACCTATTGCGCCCCCAATATTTATAAGCCATGCATCCATGTCTTTATTAATTTCAGAAAGATACATATATTTATTAATAGAATAAACTATATTAGGGAATTTTAGTTCGTTTGGAAAATTAAAAACATTTGTATTGTAGAGTACCCCTATTGGATTATTAGAAACTGATTGAATATCTAGCCCATCTTGTTTTAAACTATTTAACAACGATAACTGAATATCAGATTTATTTAATCCGCTGCACAAACTTGTGATAGCGATAACAGGTTTTTCTAGTATAGATAGCTCAGAAGAATTATATTCACTATAGTCATACAGGTATTTATTATCGTCTCTTTTTAAAAAATTACCTATACAGATTATCTTATAGCTTCTATACTTTTCTTTTATAGTTACGGGGACTTCCAAATCAAAATATGCAGAATTTAATATTATTATTACATCAAAATCTTTATTTGGCTTACCATCTCTAAAACTATAAAAATCACATTTATCATGATCATAATACGCTACGATATTTTCATGTATATAATCTTTATTCACGTTTTCGAGTGAATTCGATGGGAATAGAACAACGGCCGCTCGATTATTTAATAACATATCATGAATACCGCTCTCTTTTAAATTAGTATTGCAACTAATATCATCCGAACTATAAAGATTAATATTGTATTTGCGGGATAGTATTTTAAATTTATCATTTAACGGCATATTGCTGAGATCATCACAAAGATAGCCGCATAGTCTAGCACACGCTAAACTAGATGAACTGAAATCAAATTCAGTATCTTTTTCCTTCATTATAAGATCTCTCATTGAAATAGAAACGGTCGTATAATCGATTGTTTTAATTTTTTCTGTTTGTTGCTGATCTACTTTTACGCATATTACGTTTTTGAAATCAGCAGGAAATGATATGGTATTAGCATGGGATGCAGCTGATAATATGACAATATTATTTTGTATAGCTTTTTCACATATATCATATAATTCTTGCGAATACGCAGTTAATCCTAAACTAATATTTATTATATCAACTTTTTCCTCTATTGATTTTTCTATCGCAGAAATAATATTAAATACCTGTAAATTTCCAGAATCATCCGATATATTTAAATCAAGTATTTGTATTTCATTATTTTTAGTATTTGACACTATTTCTTTGAAACAATCTGTGCCGTGTCCGTGGTTTTTTCCAGGTTCCTTATACTCTTCTATTAATGCTTCTTTAAATAAAGAAAAGTGCCTTACTTCACACCTGTTGTTAATTTCATTTTTAGAAATTCCAGTATCAATCAATGCAACCTTCATTTTTATTCTCTCCTTATATAATCTTAGTTTTTCTCTTGATCGCCCGTTTTCGTAGTATCTCGCAAGTTATGCAAAGCTGGATGCAGGTAGAGTGAACCTCCAGTGCCATCCTTAGTCATACATCCCTATGCCGAGTCCAAGCTCTGATGGTTAAAACCATTGACCAACTACCGGCTCTGCATTTTTCTAGGAGATACCGCTAAACGGAAGTCATATGAGTCTCCCCACAATGCAACAGGGAGACACTTCCTGTAATGAATATTACGCCGCTTTCAGCGACTGATTCCTGTGGATATCCGCAATCATTTTCTCGGGTTTATACGCGTAGCCTTTGGTGGCAACCGCATAGAATACTCGAAGGAGCTACAGCATACCGCATTTTTACGCCATTACAGGAATCTCTATTTAAATCAATGAGATGTTTGCCACATAATTAACCAAGCCTCTATTATTACTGACATGGTCTAGGTAATAACCCAATTCGCTCTCTACATCTTTTCTAGATTTTTCACAAAAATCATCATTTATATTTAGAATGTCCTTAAAGCACATTTTACAAAACCTAGCCGCCCAACAATATTTACATTTTTCTAAACTTTTTACGGTTTCATCAACAAGCCATTTTATTTTATTTATATCAATACCGTTATAAACATCTCCAATTTCAAAAATTTCCTGGCTCTCATCTACCTTTTCGCATACAATTATTCTACCGTCGGTAGTTACAAAGTTCTTTCTTACACCAGGAACACAAAACCCTCCGGGTAAAATGCAATTGCTACAAGCTGGTCCACTGAATGAATTATAATATTTTTTCATACCTTTAAGCATATTTTTATAGGCAAAATCGTAATTTCTTATATCAAGTATCTCGCCTTTATTGATCTCATCACTTTTATCCCTTGAGTTCATAAAATATTCAGTTGGGAAAAGGTCTATCATGTTTACATCAGATTTCCATAAATTATCTATAGACTCAAAAAGATCATTGCTAGCACCATTAAACATAACTACATTATATGTAACATTTTCCCTAAAAAATTTAGGGTCTTTACGATAAAATGCCTGAATGTTTTGATACACCTTCTCATAACTACCATTATCATTACAATCAACTCTATATTTATTTTGATATTTTTTAGGTCCATCAAAGCTTATATTTATTTTTATATCATTTTCTATTATGAAATCAGTAACTTTATCGTCAAGTAAAAGTGCATTTGTTACTATATTATAAGAAGGTTTTCTAAATGGATACTTATTACTTATGTAATCGATACACTCTTTTATAAGGTCTAGCCTAAGTAAAGGTTCCCCTCCATAAAAACCAAGATGGCAGATCTCGCTTTCATGTGAATTTTTCATAAGAATATCTATAGCCTTAAAAGCAACATCTTTATACATACTTTTTAGCTGATAGTTATCATCCATATATTTAGGCATATATCCACAGTATTTACATCTTAAATTGCACTGCTCTGTAAGGGCTAAAGTCATACTTTTTATTTTACTAGTATACATATTATTTAATTCGTCTTCACTATAAGAATATTTCACATCAAACTCACATGATTTCTTTATATCCCTGAAGTTGTTATTTATCAAAAAATCAGCATATTTATTATCATCTAATATATCTTCGTCAGAGTTAATTGTAGCAAAGTTATTATTTAGTGCATCATAAATATACATATTACTGCTTGTCTTAATTATTTTAGATAAATACATCTCTGTTTACATCCTTTCTCTTTCGAGTTATTGATTATTTATACCGCCTACTACTATAGTTATGAGCTATTTTTCTATTTTATAGGAATTGTCCAATATAACCATCGCCATAAGCTGACACTGGTTTACCTTTGCAGCCACAGTGGCATCCTAAAGTTCTTACTGTAGAGTTATTTGCCTTGTTAATCTTCTTTAAACTAACTTTATTATTCTTCATAATTTCCACACCCCATCTTATAATTTTTTAAAGTTATTGTAAATTTTTAGTTTATAGGAATTGTCCAATGTAACCATCGCCATAAGCTGACACTGGTTTACCTTTGCAGCCACAGTGGCACCCCAAAGTTCTTACTGTAGAGTTATTTGCCTTGTTAATCTTCTTTAAACTAACTTTATTATTCTTCATAATTTCCACACCCCATCTTATAATTTTTTAAAGTTACTGTAAATTTTTAGTTTAGGAATTGTCCAATGTAACCACTGCCATAAGCTGCCATCGGTTTACCTGCGCAGCAACAGCGGCACCCCAAAGTTCTTACTGTAGAGTTATTTGCCTTATTGAGCTTCTCTAAACTAACTTTATTATTCCTCATAATTTCCATAACCTTTCTCATAACTACAGTAGTAGGCCGTATAAATAATCAATAACACTTATTATATTTATCTCTATTCAACAGACATGGAGTAGCTGTCCGCTTGAATTTTATACATATTATAAAATTCCTTTTTCAGTTCTATTAATTCTTCAAAGCTCCCTTCTTCTATAAGTTTTCCTTTGTCTAATAAAATAATTTTATCCGCTAATTTAGTAATATACATCCTATGAGAGATGATGACTGTAGATTTAAGATCGCTTATTGTTCTAAAAGTATCGAACATTTTCACTTCTGACTTTGGATCAAGCGCTGCTGTTGGCTCATCTAAGACTAAAACCGATGCATCTGAGAAAACCGCCCTAGATATGGCAATTTTTTGCCATTGCCCTCCGGAGGGCTCTATAGCATCATTAAAAAACATTTTGCTTAAGTTTGTGTCATATCTATTTTCATAGTTTTCAATAAACTTATTTGCTCCTGTTATTTCGGCCGCTTTTTCTATATCCTTGTCGTTTTGTATCTTATCAATATTTCCAAACCCTATACAATTGTGTACACTGTCTGAGAACTTAACATAATCTTGAAACAAAGCGCCAAAAAACGATCTTAATTCATTTATGTCGTATTCTTTTAAATCGATATTATCTAGTAATATTCGCCCTTGTGTTGGATCATAAATTCTGAGTAAGAGCTTGGCGAATGTTGATTTTCCGCTCCCATTTTCACCGACAAGGCATACCGTCTCCTTTGTATCAAAATTTACATTTATATCTTTAAGTGCATAGTTATCAGAACCAGTATACTTAAAACTAACATTTTCAAAACGTATATTATGTACTGGTATTGCTTTGATTTTCAGATTTTTACTTTCTATAATATCTGTTTCCTGCATAAATTCAAATATATAGTTAATAAACATCATGCTTTTACTATTTGATGCTATTTGATCTGATAATGCTATTAACTTCGTAACGATAGTTAGAACAGCAGTAACGAACAGATAAAACTCTGACACAGATACTGAACCCGTGATTGTATTTTTTACAAGCCATACTCCAACAAAAATAGCACCTATCATTGAAATAAAACTAGTTAATATTGATACTATAATTTCTTTTGCCGCAATTTTACTGTTACCTTTCATAAGATCATCAAATGACTCTTTTCTTCTGTTTCTAAAGTGATTATATAATCTAAAAGCCCTAATCTCATTTGCATACATGGGATCGGTAATCAGCGAGAGATAATACCATATACGCCTCATTTGCATAGTTCTTTCACTAAAAAATCTAAACATCATACCTTGAAATTTTCTTTTATAAATTATGATAGGTAAAGTAAAAATCATAATAAAAAGAAAGGCGAGGAAATTAAATCTAATAATAATAACAGCATATCCAATGAGACTTATAAGGCTTGCAACCATACCGAATAAGCCTTCCATCAAATTCAATGGTTCAGAACCACATTTAGTCAAAGTGTTTGAATGCAAATCTAAAAAAGTGGGGTTATCTATTCTTTCTTGCTTTATGCTTTGAAATTTATCTGCAATCAAGTTTTCTATATTGTGTGACAGTTTTAACCCTGTCATAGAACATATAATGGTTTTTACACTTTCCGTAGCGAATGAAATCACTATAAAAGAAAGCATTAAAAATAAAATAATCAATAATCTTAAATACACAACCGATGATTCGTTTCCTATATTTTGACCTAATTCTTCTATTAATTTAGCTGTCAAATATGTAGTGAATACTGGGCTAATACCTGTGATAAGCATTGAGCCAATGGAAAGAAAAAATACACCTGGCCCTGCTTTAAAAATTTCTTTAAATATAAAACCTAATTTCAAAATATAGTCTTTTATAATTTTCATCTTCTCACCTACAATCAATAAAAAATTACGGTATAAACAGCAATTAATACTTTTTGCTCTGCATATAGAAGCCGATTCCTCTATTCACAAGCATATAATTTAATTGGCCGGTTTCGATTGCATATATGTCAGCGTTGTCAACCCTATTTTGATTCACAAATATTGGAACAACTCGCTAACAAGTTCTTTCGCATTTACTACGAAGGAACATCTGAACGCTTTGGGCTTGGACGAATCCGAACAGGCATAATTTTTCACTCCTTTATTAGCTAGCGCGAAATTTCTTCCTTAGCGACGGCTTTGTTGTACATTCTTGTAATCAGCAAGAACTTGTCCTAATTCTAACCGCCTCATCATTTAAGAATACTTTTACCGCAATCGTAATTATTTCATATATTGGCATAAACATGGATTTTATCCCTTGTTTTTCAACATTTCCCTTTCTTTTCCTATTTTACTACAATGTTTCAAATAAGTCAATTTTTTTTTAAAATTCTAAAAATTCGCATATAGATTTTAGCTATGCACCTTGAAAATTCAATACCTGGCACTAATTATCTTATCAATGTTCTGAAACTTTAGGCTGCTTGTAACTGTGACTTCAATGCAGATGGAATTGCATTCATAAAAGCATCTACTAATTCAAAGATTTTCTCATCAGATAATTCTGACTGATCCGTAAGTAGTGTTTTGAACATTTGAAGCATCAACTGAAAAGCCTGAATCCATGTGATATCAGACATCTCGTCAGGAAATTATAGAAATAGCCGTCCTCAAAATCCATATCATCAATTACGCTAAAACCCGTGATGCTTATACCGCTTATCGCAAAGCAGGATACTCAAAAAAATTCTACGAGGAACACACCGTCAATGTGATTTTACATAAGACTGCAAAGGCGGATTTTGATGAGCTGGGCGTTAAAAAGTTGCCTACTGTCAAGGCTCTGCAAATAGAATATTCCGAGCTGCTCACCCAAAAGAAAAAAGCCTATATAAAGTACCATTCGGTAAAAAAAGAAATGCAGAAAGTAGTTACCGCAAAGGCAAATGTTGACCGTCTTTTAGGTGAGGATATGGTTCATCTGGAAAAAGAAAAATCACAGGAGCAGAGATAATCTGACCTGTGATTTTTTCAACTCACGGAGTGAGCATATCCACACAATTTATCGTGTGTTCAGTGGGGATTGGGGATACTCCCCAACAAGCAGATTTTCCAAAAATCCCCCAAGGGAATTTTGAGCAAATTCGCAAGGTGTGTACCACCTTGTCCTGCTTGCCGACATTGTTTTGTCGGAGCGTTCCTCTCCCCAGCTGGTGCGTTTCCATGAAAAAATGAGGGCGGCGCTCTTACGCTTCCCCCATTTCTTCAACTTTCTTAATCTCTTTTGTCGTGACGGTGACAACCCGCAATCCCTTGTTGCTGATTTCATCAAGCAGACTGGATACCAAGCTAATTGCCGGAATACTGACCTTTAAAGCCGCCTAACATCTTTAGCCTTTGCGGGAGCGTGAACGCTTTTCCACGCTCCTGTATTTTTTTGTTTTATACCTCAGCTTGTAAATTTCCGTCAAAATAAATACAATAGAATTATGGAGGTGTTATGCGCGAATTATATAACGACAAAAGAAGCAGCGAAAATTTGGAGAATCACAGACAGAATGGTAGTGTACCATTGCTCTGCCGGGCGGATTAAGGGAGCTAAAAAAATGGGAAATACATGGCTTGTTCCTGCTGACACTGAAAAACCGGCTGACGGACGATATAGGAACAGTAAAGTAAAGGATGGTGAAAATAAATGAAACGGATATTTTTGGTTGAGGACGATAAGGCAATCGCCAAAAACCTTGTACTTTTGCTCCGCTCGGAGGGATTTACAGTCACTCACGCCCCTACGCGGAGTGAAGCCCTTGTCGCACTTGCCGGGAATAAATTTGACTTGGCGTTGATTGATATTTCTTTGCCTGATGGAAATGGCTTTACGGTTTGCACGGAAATCAAAGAAACGCAAGATGTTCCCGTTATCTTTCTGACGGCTTCTGGCGATGAAGCAAGTGTTGTTACCGGACTGAACATGGGCGCGGACGACTATATCACCAAGCCTTTTCGTCCACGTGAACTGATCGCACGAATCAGAACCGTCCTGCGAAAAAACGGACGTTCTCCATCGGCTTTTGAAATCTGCGGACTTCATGTCGATATGGCAAGTGGTGTTGTGAAAAAAAACGGCAACGAGGTTTTTCTTTCAGCATTAGAATACCGCTTGTTACTGGTGTTTATTAGCAACCCAAAAAGTATTATCACAAGGAGCAGGCTGCTTGACGAATTGTGGGACGCTGCGGGCGAGTTTGTCAATGACAATACATTGACCGTGTATATCAAACGCCTGCGGGAGAAGATAGAGAACAACCCCGCAAGCCCGCAAATCATTCTGACCGTTCGCGGGACGGGGTATAGATTGGGGTGCGAGTATGCTTCGGAATAGAGAGTTTCAGCAGTTTGCCATTTTGTTCTCCTTAATAGCTGCCGCCACTGTGACGCTGGGATTTGCAATCAATAGGTTGGCTGGAATCCTTGCCATTGCTTCTACCGCCGCCTTTGGAACAGCATTTTTTGTGTTTACCAAAGCCAAATATAAAAGCATTGCGCAGATTTCAGATCAAATCGACCTTGTGCTTCATAACGCTGACCATCTGTATATTGGTGAATCAGACGAGGGCGAACTTTCCATTCTGCAAAGCGAGATAACAAAAATGACACTGCGTATTCGGGAACAAAACGACGCACTAAAAAAAGAAAAAGAACATCTTGCAGATTCGCTGGCTGACATAGCCCACCAGCTCCGCACCCCTCTCACATCAGTAACTCTTATTCTGTCATTGTTAGAGAATAATCCTAATGAGGATGAGCGGAAAGATTTGATACGGGAAACAGAGGAATTGCTTGTGCGAATGGATTGGCTAATTACTTCTCTTTTAAAATTATCACGTTTGGACGCAGGCATTGTGGTTTTCCAAAAAGAACAAATTGATGTGAATAACTTGATCAGTGCCGCACTTCACCAACTTCTGATTCCCATGGAACTACACAATATAGCTTTAGAAATTAATGTACCGAAAGGGATAAATATTTTGGGAGATTCAAATTGGCTTTCGGAAGCACTTCAAAACATCTTCAAAAACTGCATGGAAAGTGCAGGCGATAACGGAAAAATTGATATCGTTTGTGAGGACAACCTCTTGTTTACTGAGGTTACTATTCACGACAGCGGAGCGGGCTTTAAAAAAGAAGATTTACCATACCTGTTTAACAGGTTTTATCGTGGAAAGAATTCGAGCACAGCTGGGTACGGAATTGGATTGGCGCTCTGTAAGATAATTATAACACGGCAGGGAGGGACGATTACCGCAAAAAATCACCCGCAGGGCGGCGCGATATTTGCCATTCGTTTCCCAAAGTGACTAATCTCTCACCGGAAAGTCACAGAGATGTAAGTTGAGGGTTCTATTATATAGGTGAAACATAAGAAAGGAGGCTCACATAATGGAATTTTTAAAAATTGAAAATTTATGCAAGGTCTACGGGAAGGGCGAAAACCAAGTTACCGCCCTTGACCATGTTTCGCTTACAATCGAAAAGGGGGAGTTTACCGCAATCATCGGCTCCTCCGGCTCCGGCAAATCCACATTGCTTCACATCATCGGTGGCGTGGACGTACCAACAAGCGGAAAGATATACTTGGAGGGTCAGGATGTATATGACCAGAGCAATGAAAAACTCGCTATTTTCCGCAGACGACAGGTTGGATTGATTTATCAGTTTCACAATCTGATACCAACGCTAAATGTAGTGGAAAATATTACCCTGCCTATCCTGATGGACAAGCGGAAGGTCAACGAGGAACGACTAAATGATCTGTTGGAGCTACTTGGTTTAAAAGAACGAAAAACACATTTGCCGAACCAACTTTCTGGAGGTCAGCAGCAACGTGTTGCCATCGGTCGCGCATTGATGAATGCACCGGCAGTTATGCTTGCCGATGAACCTACTGGCAGCCTAGACAGCAAAAACGGACAGGAAATTATCCATCTACTGAAAGAAAGCCATAACAAATATCACCAGACCCTTATCATTGTCACACACGATGAAAATATTGCCCTGCAAGCAGATCGAATTATCTGCATCGCAGATGGAAAAGTAGTGCGTGATGAGAGGCAGGTGGCTCGTTCATGAACATTTTTGACAAGGTTGCCCTGCAAGGGCTGAAAAAGAGTCGTACACGAACGCTTGTAACGATTATAGGGGTTGTTCTGTCTGCTGCCATGATTACGGCAGTTACTACCTTTGGCGTTTCTCTGCTGAACTATATGACAAATGGTGCCATTTCGAAATACGGTGATTGGCACGTCGCGTTTTTGGACGTTGATTCTTCTTTCATACAGGAACAGACAGGCAATGATGAAGTTGCAAATACCGTAGCATTTGAAAATATCGGCTATGCAACGCTTGACGGCAACAGAAACCCGAACAAACCATATCTTTTTATAGCCGGATTCAGCGAAGAAGCCTTTGATACTTTGCCCATAACTTTGATTTCAGGCAGGTTACCTGAAAACAGTGGGGAGATTCTTATTTCGGGGAAAGTTGCAACAGACGGCGGCGTCAAATTCGCGGTGGGCGACACTCTTTCCCTGACCGTGGGAAGCCGCATGAATGAAAACAAGAAGCTTGGTCAGAGTGACCCATACACCGCCAGGGGTGAAACGCTTGTACCACAAGACGAGAGAACCTATACAGTTGTCGGTATCTGCCGAAGGCCCGTCTTTGAGGAATCTTCCGCGCCGGGATACACCTTGATAACCAAAGCGGACGCACAATTCAAAGCGGACAGCCTCAGCCTGTTTGTCACGTTAAAAAATCCGCGTCAGGTTCATTCCTACACAAGCAGCACCGGAGACCATGCTTACGTTTTCAATGATAATGTGTTGCGTTTCATGGGCATTTCCGACAACAACTTGTTCAATATGTTTCTGTACTCGGTTGGGGGCATTGTAGTCGCCATCATCATGCTCGGCTCAATTTTTCTAATCTATAATTCGTTTAACATGTCGTTGAATGAACGCACACAGCAATTCGGGATCCTTTCATCTGTTGGAGCCACAGCAAAGCAGCTACGGAATTTGGTGCTGTTTGAGGGGCTTTGCATTGGTGCAGTTGGCATACCGATTGGTGTTGCAGTAGGTATAATCAGTATTAGGCTTGTAATTTCCGTTATCTCCAAAAATTTCGCAAATGTTCTCTACATCAACGTCCCTTTGACCTTGACGTTGTCCATCGCCGCAATCGTCGTTGCGGCAGTGGTCAGCATGGTTACCATCTTAATCTCGGCCTACATCCCGGCCAGAAAGGCCGCCAGCACACCGGTGATGGAGTGTATTCGCCAGACGAACGAGGTGAAAATCGAATCCAAAGCCGTGAAGACATCAAAGCTTACACAGCGCATTTACGGTCTAGAGGGAACCCTTGCCCTGAAAAATTTTAAAAGAAACAAGAAACGCTATCGTAGCATTGTGATGTCGCTTGTTTTAAGCATAGTGCTGTTCATATCGACCAGTGCTTTGGTAGCAGATTTGAAACAGGTGTCAAATCAGGCGTCAGAAGTTACTGACCATGACATCATTTTTTTCACACAGGACATGGATGACAGCGAAATGCTGCAGCTTTACGATAAGCTGAAAACTGCCAATGGTGTTTACGAAGGCTTGTATCAGGAACTTATTACGTATTCATGCACTGCCAAAGCAAGTGAGCTTACAGACGATTACTTGCACTATGAGGGTTCACATTCGCCGGACGAAACGATTGATCTTCCAGTAGATATTCAGTTTCTTGATGACAGCACCTATCTGAATATTATCAAAGGTCTGGGGTTGCCCACAGAAGAATATATCGGGCAAAATGCAAAAATGATTGCCGTTTCCATGATGGTGGAGGATGACAATACTATTGATATCTTCACGAGTTCTTCCAGGAATGTTACTCTCACTCCTGAAACCGATGGCGAGTCGAAGATGGTTGAGAGGCAAAACGTAAACATTGCGTTTGTCAAAATCGTGCCGCCCGATTCTCCCCCAGGCATCAGGAACTCTGAGCTGAGGCAAGCCTGCTTCAGGGTGCTGGCCCCTTATTCGGTCAAAGATGAGTTTGAGACTCCTGATGCTTCTACAGGAATTAAAAGCCTGAGCTTTCAATCAAAGAATCCCACTCAGTCAGTTGTAGAAATGGAGAAGATCATCGAGAGTGAGGGGATTACGGCCGAGTACAACCTGTACAATATGTATGGAATGATGGAGGAGAACCGCAATTACATCTTCATTGCCAACGTGTTCGCCTATACTTTCATCATTATGATTTCGCTGATTGCGGTCGCCAATGTATTCAACACAATTTCCACGAATATCAAGCTACGCCGTCGGGAGCTTGCCATGCTTCGCTCTGTGGGAATGTCTGAGCACGATTTCCAGAAGATGATGAATTTTGAGTGTGCCTTTTATGGCATGAGGGCGCTGCTCTTGGGACTTCCCATAGCGGTAATTTCTTCCTGGCTAATTCATAACGGAATGGTCACGGACGATATCGATTTTGTGCTTCCGTGGGCCAGTATCGGAATCAGCGTGTTTGGCGTTATTTTTATCGTGTTCATTACAATGCTGTATACCATTAATAAGATAAAAAAAGAAAATATTATTGACGCACTTCGGGATGATATGGCTTGATTGATTTTAGAGTTGAACACCCTAACTAGCAGGAACTGTACAGTTTCCCTGAAAGTGCTTTAGCAAAAGGTTTGGAGTGGGTTCGGGTGAAGGAAGCCTACTCCTCAATGCCTTTGCGTTCTCGCATGGAGATCTTGCCTTTGATAAAATGGTGTAGGAATCATGGACGATACGGTCGGAAATGGCATCAGCCAGGGTGGGTTCGCCGATTTTGTGATACCAGCCGCCGACCTCAAACTGAGAGGCAAAAGATGGTGGAGGCTTTTTGTACCGTGCTTCCACAATTTCCAATAATTCAGTAAGTACTTCAAAAGATGAAAGACCTTGCCTATGAAGAAAAGAAAATAAAGCGTCAGGATGTGTCACGCTCCATACTAGATGCCTTTTGGGGTGGAAGCTTACTAATTCTTGCTCTGAACTATGCTGCACCTCAGGGGAACCCTTATACAATTGAAAATTAACGATTGACAATGAAGAATTATTGATACTTCTCTTTTATAAGAGAAGTTCTAAATTTATTTCTTTTTAAAGTGACTCAGTCACTTTTATTGAAAAATCTATTTAAAGAAATTGATTGGTAAGAATTAATTTCTGCTATAATTGCCAACTTTCCATTCTCAATTCTCCATTGATTAAGTTCCCCATAGGTGGAATCAGGACCACCCGTAAAACGGGTGGTTTGCTTTAGCCCTATAAGGGCATATTACTGGCTGTGCTGCTCGCACGCCGAACGGTTTGCCAACCGCAAATTTTTACTAACTACCCCTAAAGGGGTTTATTTTATCTGCTCTTCTTTACTGGCTCACCCGTAAACGGGTCAATATATTCTTTTAAACTCAATTGCTCATATGCTATATCTTCTTGTATTTGATTTTTTATATATTCTTCAATTACTTTTTTATTACGCCCAACTGTATCAACATAATATCCCTTGCACCAAAATTGTCTATTTCCATACTTATATTTTAGATTAGCATGTCTATCAAAAATCATAAGAGAACTTTTTCCTTTTAAGTATCCCATAAACTGAGCTATGCTTAATTTAGGTGGAACACTAACTAACATGTGTATATGGTCCTTGCATGCATTTGCTTCTATTATTTCTACACCCTTATGTTCACATAACTTTCTCAATATTACTCCAATATCAACTTTTATCTTTCCATATATTATTTGTCTTCTATACTTAGGTGCAAACACTATGTGATATTTACAATTCCATTTGCTATGTGCTAAACTGTTATTGTTCATTATGAACTCCTCCTTTGTATTTCAAGTATTGGTCGGCAAACCTAATACTTATTTTACTAAAGGAGGATCTTTTTTTATACTCATAGCTAAAAGCTTTTTAGAACCACAGGTATAACCTGTGGTATTCTTTTATACAACAAGAAAAGACCTATTGCAATAGCATAGGTCTTTTAATTTACTTTTCATTTTTTGGCTCTTCTGCTTTCTTTTCTAAAGATATTAATTTATTTACCTGATCACTCCATATATCTACATACTCACCAGTTGCCCATTCTGCCATTATAACAGTTTCATTTTCTTTTAGTTTAATCTCCTTAATAGGAGTCTCTTCTAATGCATTTCCTACTATAGGGTAAACTTGTAAGCTTTCATCAGTAACTACAATAGACATATTTTTATTTGGCGATGAAAATATATCTTTAGCCTGTGGTGTCGATTGCTTTATTTGAGACCAAGGTGCAAATATAGAATCATACTTTAATAAACTTTCAGGCATCAATATAGGAATTTCAAAATCTCCATAATTATAAGATAAATTATCATTAGAAAAGTTTACTCGTCCTTTCATTATCCATTTTCCATTTTTTCTTACAAGTCCAAAACTATTGAACTGTTCTGCATCCTTTAATTCAAAGTTTTTGCTATTTCCTTTATCTTTAGCACTCCCTTGAATTGCAACTTTAAGAGCATCTACTCCTTTATCACCTATAGCTTCTGAAATAGTTATAGCACGATCTTCACCAGAATAAATTGTATCTATTGGTATAGTATTTAAAAGACTATACTGGTATGGCTGAGCTTCATCCTTTTCATTTCCTTCACCTTTTACATCTAAGGATATATAATCATTTGAAATAAAATTTATACTTTTTTCAGTATAAAATGAACTATTATTAATAAAGTCCTGTGAAGGTGTTTTTGTCTTTGACGTCTTTCCTATAGGTGCTGCAGAAATTGAATCATAGAAATAATTATCACCTTTTATCCGTTTAGAATCAACCTTCCAAAATCCATTCTTTCTTGCTAAAAATATATAAGGTAATTCTTTTATTTCTTTTACTTGTCCATCATAACTAATCCATAATGTTCTATAAACGGGTGCCTTAGGCTTTTCTTCTTTATTCCCATAAGGATAATTGTATTTTTCTTCTACATAAGATTTAAGTCCGATTATAACACCGCTTTGATATCTCTTAAATTTATTAGCGGTTATTGCTTCACTAGGTCTTACAGTCACCCCTCTATTAAATTCATGATTATTAACAATACCTTTATCTTCGCTTCCTATTCTTGATAAATAATACAAAGTACTATTCTTCTCAAGAATAGCCTCATCATCATTTAATAATATAAGCTCTATAAAATAATTATTTGAACATACAATAGTAACTACTTGAATTTCACTTTCTTCTATTCCTAAACTTTCTGGAATAGTATTATATTTATTATATATATATTCTAATGAATTTACTAATTTTAGCTTATATTTAGGATTAATAAAAGTATCACTTGGAGATATTACTGTATCTTTATTAAATGTGATCATCTTATCAACCCATAGCTTAATTGAAGCATCTTCCGGTGCATCTGTATTTAAATACTTATATGTTTCAATCTTCCATTTCCCTAATATAGATGGCTCAATTTTAGGAGATGATATTCTATTAGTTGCTACAAATTCATTATAATTACAAGCTACTAAAGCTAATGCAATTAAACTTACTATAAGTATTTTAGAAAATCTTTTCATAATCCCCTCCTTCAATCATTATCAATCTACAACGGCAAGGTTATTATAACTTTTGTACCTTCCCCTAATTTACTTTTTATATCTAATGATCCATTATGCATTTGGATAATTTCATCACAAACAGATAATCCTATACCATTACTAGAGTTAGAATTTTTTCCTTTATAGAACTTTTCCTTAACTTTAGGTATTTCATCCTGTGAAATGCCTATTCCAGTATCTTTAATACTCATTATAATACTATTTTCTATAATACTAGTATTAAAAGTAATTTCTCCTCCCGCTGGAGTAAATTTAATAGCATTATCTAAAATATTTATAAGAACTTGTTTTATTCTATTTTTATCTACAATTACATTAGATAAATTTTCATCAACATTTGTCTTTAGTGTTAAATTTTCATTTTTAGCTCTTGGTGTTAATTGTTTTGATAGTGCTAAAATTAATGCTGCTAAATTTGTATTCTCCTTTTTAAGGGTTATTTTTCCTGATAATAGCTTTGAAAAATCTAATAAATCCTCTACTAAATGAGTTAATCTATCTACTTCCTGTTCTATTATATCTAACCCTTCCTTTATTTCTTCTTCATCTTGGAAATCTGAAGCTTTCAGCACAATTGACCATCCCTTTATAGATGTTAATGGCGTTCTAAGTTCATGAGATACAGAAGCAATAAACTCATTTTTAAGCTTTTCATTTTTCATAATTTCATCTGACATATAATTAAGAGTATCTGCTAATTTTCCAAGCTCATCATCAAAGAACTTAGGTATTTTTTCACTAAAATCTCCTGTCGCCATTTTTTCTGCACCATAACTTATCTTTTTTAGTGGTTTAGTAATACTATTCGATATAAATAAACTCACAATACTTGAAACTATTATAACAAATATTCCTACTAATAGTGCATATTTAGATGCTTTAGCTACAGTTTTATCAACCTCAGCAGTAGATGCTATAAACCTAAGCGCCCCATCTATTTTATTATTATGATTAAGAGCAGTAATCATACTTATAGACGACTCTCCATTGATAGTTATTTTTTCTACTACTATTTTTTCCTTACCTTCTATAACATCCATTAACTTTTCTGGAAGATCAATATTTTCTACATCCACTCCTAAAGAATCCATCAGCACTTTACCATTTTTATCAATAATTTGTACTTCTGCGCTAGTATTTTCCCAAAATAGATCTACATCATTAGCTGTATTGGCCCGTATTCCTTCAGAAGAAAGATAAGTATTATAAAAATTACTGGAAATAATTATTTGGTTCTTTAAGGTATCATTAAGTCCTGTGTAATAGTAGCTTTTAATTGCAGTTATTACTATTACCTCAACAATAACTATAGTTAACACTATAATAAGTAAGTAACTGCCTGAAATTCTTCTCTTAATAGATACCAATTTAATTCTCCTTCCATCTATATCCTGTTCCCCAAATAGTCTCTATAAATTTAGGTTCCGATGGATTATCTTCTATTTTACTTCTTATTCTTCTTATATTAACATCTATAATTTTGTTTTCTCCTATATAATTATATCCCCATACCATATCTAGAAGCTCGTCCCTACTAAAAGCTTTATTAGGATTTTCCATAAAGATCTTCATAAGCATATATTCTTTAGGTGTTAAATCAATTTCTATATCGTTTTTATAAACTTTTTTACCATATAAATCTATTTTAAAACTGCTAGAATATAGATAGTTGCCATCATGATTTTTTTTACTATATTTAATTCTTCTAAGTAATGAGTTAATTATAGCAATTAACTCTAAAGGATTAAATGGTTTTACTAAATAATGATCTGCTCCAAATTCTAATCCCATTATTCTATCAGTATCTTGTCCTCTAGCAGTTAGCATTATAATCCCTAACTCTTCATACTCTTTTTTTAATATTTCACAAACTTTAAATCCATCTATTCCTGGAAGCATTATATCTAGAATAACTACATCTGGTGATTCTTCTCTTGCCTTCTTTATACCATCCTCTCCACTTGCTGCTTCTATAACCTCAAAGTTCTCTCTCTTTAAACTTATTTTAAGAAATTTTCTTATAGAAGTTTCATCTTCAACTATTAAAATTCTAGCCATTATCTCGCACCTCCTAAATATCGTAAAAACATAACAATTATAAAATCATTTGTTCTCCTAATTATGTATAATATAATATTTTTAAAATTAAAAACAAGACCACAAAAATTGTGGTCTATTGTTGCTATTTGTCTGACTCTTTTTTAGCATCCTCATATTCAACATCAATAATGGTAGAATTACCATAATCTATATTATTATCCTTTGATTTGCTATATGATGTATGAGAACTTGTAGTATTATGTGGATTATTAGTATATCCCTTTTTTTCCTTAAAGTTTTTATTAAACTCCTTTTGCGATTTATTAAATTTATATCTCCAATAAGCCACAGCTAAAACTATAACTAATAATAAAATCATAACTAATGTAAATATCCCACTTATTACAATGCCTAATACACTTAGAATACTAGGCCCTAATACAATGATTAAAACTATTGCTAATACAGTGTATAATATATTTTTACTATCCATGTCGTATTTTTCCCCTCTTTAAGTAATAACTTTTCCTATTAAATTTAATTATAATATAATTTCCTTATTTTTTCCCTTTACATATAAAAGTTTAATGAAATTTTAATAAACATTATAATATTGCACCATCTACATTTATAATTTGTCCTGTTATGTATTTAGATTCGTCACTAGCTAAAAAAGCTACTGCTTTTGCTACATCTTCTCCTTTTCCTAATCTTCCTAAAGGTATTTCATCTATCATTGAATTTAATTCTTCTTCACTCATCCAAGAATTCATTTCTGTGTTTATAACTCCTGGTGCTATAGCGTTAACTCTTATATTACTAGGCGCTAACTCTTTAGCTAATGCTCTGGTAAATAGGTTTACAGCCCCTTTAGAAGTAGAATATATTACTTCACAAGATGCACCAACATTCCCCCACATAGATGATATATTTATAATATTTCCACTTTCCTTTCCAATCATGTATTTACAAACATGATTACACATATTAAAAATTGATTTCATATTTGTATTCATTATTGAATCATAATCTTTTTCATCCATATCTATAAAAAGACCAACTTTAGATATAGCAGCATTATTAACTAATATATCAATTTTACCAAATTCTTCGATAACTTTGGTTACTAAACTCTTACAGAAGTTATAATCTGAAACATCACCTTTTATTAATATACCATATCCGCCTATTAACTTAATTTCCTCTAAAGTTTTTTTTGCACTATCATCGTTATTTTTATAATTTAAAATTACACTAGCACCTTTTTGTGACAATTCTAAAGCTATGTTTTTTCCTATTCCTCTAGTTCCACCTGTTATTATAGCTACCTTCCCTTTTAAGCTCATACACTTCATCTCCTACAGTATTATTACCTTCTATTTTAAATCACTTAACTAGGTCTTTTCAATTTTAAATTACTTTAACTGTATAGTAAATTCTTCAAAATCTTACTTTTTTCTCTTTATTGCTACTTATATTGCTAATAAATTAACAACCTATTATTACAAATTTTACTATTCATTCTTAAAATTTAAAGTTATATAAGTATATATGAATCTATATAACTTTAAAATAATTTTCTATAAAATTTTCTATTTAATCCATATAAATGAATTATTTAGATATATTATATTAATATTTTAAGGTTTACATTGAATAAAATTTAATAATTAAATATTATTCTTAATTTTCTTAATATTACTTCTTATTTTGATTTAATTCAAAATATTTGTATAAATACTTTATTATTGTTAAAAGTTATGTTATTATATTGTTGAATTAGAAATAAGGGAGGGTTTTTATTATGGCTTATAAAATAGTTGATGCTTGTATTAGCTGCGGAGCTTGTGAATCTGAGTGCCCAGTTAACTGTATAAGTGCTGGAGACGGATTATATGTTATAGATCCAAACACTTGTATCGAGTGTGGTGCTTGCGCTAGCGTTTGCCCAGTTGGAGCTCCAGTTCAAGAATAATTGAACATATAATATAAAAAGTACAAGCTATTGCTTAATTAATAGCTTGTGTTTTTTATTTTCAGAATAATATTATGCAATTGAGAATTGAAAATGGACAATTGACAATTATGGTGGAAATTAATTTTGCAAATTAATTTCTTCAAATAGATTTTTCAATAAAAGTGACTGTGTCACTTTAAAAAGAAATAAATCTAAAACTTCTCTATAAAGAGAAGTATCAATAATTCTCCATTGTCAATCGTCAATTCTCAATTATATAAGATAGAAATTTAAATAATCAATAACATAATTATATAAATATATAAATTAAATTTGAAAGTAGTGTATATATACTATTCCTTTAACTCTGTAAATCCATTGCCTAATATTTCATGAACATGATATGTTATAATAAACGCCTTCGGATCAATTTCCTTTATAAAATTCTTAAGTCTTAAGAATTCTTTTTTTCCTAAAACTGTAGTTATAATTTCTTTTTTCTCAAGTGTATAAGCTCCTTTTGCATCGTATAAGGTTGCTCCTCTTTCTAAATCTTCAATTATAAATCTTTGAATCTCTAATCCTTTTTCACTTACTATTTCTACTTTTTTAATTACATTAAATCCTCCTATAACATAATCAATTGTAAATCCATTAATTATAACTCCTAATAATGAATACATACCTATAAGAGGTCCAAAAGCGGCTATTGCTAAAACAGTTATAATAAAATCAGTAATCAACAATCCTTTGCCTATATCTATATGTAAATACTTATTAAGTATTTTAGCTATAATATCTGTACCACCTGTAGAGGCATTCTGATTAAACACTATTGCCATACCAATAGCACTTATTAATATTCCAAAAACTAAATTTAAAAATATATCATTAGCTACTGGTCCTTTCATAGGAATAAAGGTTTCAAAAGCAGAAATTAATCCAGCTAAAGTCAAACTGCAATATATAGATTTAACTCCAAAACTTGCCCCTATAAATATGAAGCCTATAATATATAATATTGCATCTAATCCAAGCATTATTATTCCTACATTTAACATAGGTATATATTTATTAATAATAATAGCTAATCCGGAAACTCCTCCAGCAGCTATGTTATTTTGCATTAAAAAAAAGTATAGTCCTGAAGCTAAAAAAATAAGTCCAATTATTATAAATATAAATTCTTTTAAAAGCTTTTTCTTATTATTCACACTACTACTCCCTTTTTAATTTTAATATATTCTAATACTAATTTTTATCATACTTCTACTTAAAATATAATGAAAGTAATTATAAAGTCTTATGTAAATAAATTTTAAAGATATTATATAATCTCTTTTCTTTCATTCACATATATTTTATCCATAAAAAATCCTAATAACCCTATGAATATAATAGTCCTAAAATTAATATATGTGAAAATAATTGAGTGCTTTTTAGTATTTTAATTAAAACTATTAAATTCTCAATGAGTGGTTCGTACTTTATAATTAATATTATATTTTTAACTAAATCTTATAAAAATTAGTCTGCATATATAATTTTATCACCAATTATCAATCAGTTAAAATATTTTTTTATTTTTCTTGCAATAATTTAATTTTTTAAATTTTGTTCATATATCTCTATATACTCTATATGTAAAAATTTCATCATAAAAATAAAAAGCTATGATAAGTTTATGAATTTACATAAATTTATCATAGCTTTAAAATATAGTTTTTAAATATTTAAATAATATTTATATTACTATTTTTATTTTAAGAATACATCTTTTATTATTGCAAATATATCTTTAGCAATTTGAAGATATTCTGATATATTTTCTTTAGTATCAATAACATCTGCAGTAGTTGATGTAACTACTTCACTTACATCCTTTAAATTCTCAGTTAATGTAACCACATTATCTGATGCTTCTGGTAAAGAACTCATAAGCTTATTTATATTGTGTTCGTTTTTCCCAATAACGCTATCTATTTTGCCTATAAATTTAATAGCTTTATTTAAAAATATTATAAGAAAAACTAGAGCAACAGCACCTAATAAGCTGAGTATTATAAAAAATAAATTTTCAACTGAAATATACATTGATATCACCTAGCTTAAATTATCCTTCTATTTTTTCTTCAGCTACTTCTTCTACTTCCTCACTGCAATCACAAGATTCTATTACTTCTTCACAACAAGGTTTTTTACAAGCTTTCTTTTCAGATATATATTTAGATATTTTGTCTTTAGCTTCAAGTGCATTTTCTTTTACTTCAACAGTTTTAACTTTTAAATTCTCATTAACTTCTTTAGCTTTTACTTTTATGTTTTCTCTTGTCTCTTTTCCTGATTTAGGTGCTAGCATTAATCCCCCAACTACACCAGCAACTGTTCCAACTGCAAGTTTTTTAGCAGTATTTAATCTTTCTTTTCTTATTCTCTCTTTCTTTTTTTGTTCTAATTTAGCTTTTAAGCTCATTATATATCCCTCCTAATGATTTTCATTGCAACCCTTATTTAATAGTGTTTTATCAAATTTTTAACCTTATTTTATGATAAAAATTTGTTTAAAACAATGAAGTATTTTGTTTATATAAGTATTTTTATATCATAAAAGATAATATTTTGTATTGTAAAAAAAAGACCTAATTAATATTTACTAAAGAGTTCTGACGGACAATTGCCATAAAACTCCTTAAATTCTTTAATAAAATGTGGTTGATCATAATATCCATTTTCTAAAGCCAATTCACAAAGAGGCACTTCTTTTAAAGATGCAATATCCTTTAAAGTATTTTGAAATCTTACTATCCTGCAAAATAATTTTGGGCTTATCCCTATCCAATTATTATATTTACGAAATAAGGATTTGCTACTAATATTTAGATTATTTGCAATCTCATTAACAGATACTTGTCCTTTAGCATCATAAATATAATTTAAAGAATTTTGAACTATTGGATCCAATTTAAGATTTATTTTATTTATAAGTAAACTTTTTATATAATCCTCAATTAATTCTATCTTGTCATAAATAAATATTTTTTTAGATAATTCGTCATTGATCTTCAATAGGATATCTCCCCAAAAATATTTTAGTGGTATTGTTTTATCTAGAAATTCACTTGCTGGACAATTAAAAATTAGTCCACTAGTACCAGGATAAAGCCTTATCCCAAAAAGTTCTCTATGATTTTTTATTGTAAAGCAAGATGGTTTCTTATTTAATCCTATTAATAAACTATTATCATCAAAAGGCTTATTGTAGTTACTAAATACTAAATTAATACATCCATCTGGTAATACTCTTATACAATAATCTCCATCTATGTCTTTATTAGTTTTTAAGTACCAATAACAACATATATAAGGTGTAAGTTCTTCAGAGGGTTTGTATTCTTTATATATAAAATCATTGAAGCCATCAACATTTAATAACGGCATCTGAATAGATTTATAATTGTACATATTTCCTCCTTCCAATTACATAGATTAGCATAAATTACTTAATAATTATTATACTACATTTTTACAGGTAATTATTACAAAATAAAAACTTTTTAAATAATTTAAGACAAAAATCCCTAAATAAAATTATAAAAATATCAATTAAAATATGCTAAGTAAATCATTTCTATGTATTCTTAAATTCTTCATTTTCCACTTTTATAATTTTAACAATGGACTTTTATTATATAGCATTCACTAGTTATCTTTATGAACCATATATTAGATAAATATAATATAAGCAATTATCAAACAAATAATCATTTAAGGCGTACTATAATACTTTCTATATTTTGGTTGAAATTTGTAATTTTTCATTGTACTATTTAAATATACAGATATATCAAGTAAAAATTTAAATTATTTTACATAATAATTGATATATGGATAAACTATCTAAAGATTTAATATACAGTTTAGCAGTTTATGTTATTGAATACTTATCTCTGCAACTTTAATCAATGAAAAATTGAAACTAAGCGACTTATATACATATTGATTATAAAGCGGAATTTATGAAGGAAATTAGTTTTAATTAAGCTAATTTCCTTAATTAATTTTGATTAAATATATAAATTTTAAATATCTTATCTATGTTTTGCTCTAATTTAATTAAAATTTCTACAATATAGTTATGTAAAGTAATTATTTTATTTTGTTTTCTTTACAGGATAGCTCTCTTTGGTATATCTATATAATTATTATTGGAGGTGTAAAATGAATAAGTTAAAGGTAATATTTTTATCACTATGTATAATACTTTCAAGCTTTAATATGGAAGTATTTGCAGCAAATGATACTAAAGAAATGAGGGCAGTATGGGTATCAACAGTTTATAATATCGATTGGCCTAGTACAAGAAATAACGAAGCTGCTCAAAAACAAGAATATATAAAATTGTTGGACAAGTTTAAAAGCATTGGCATAAACACTGTTGTTGTTCAAGTAAGGCCTAAGGGAGATGCTATATATTCCTCTTCTATAAACCCATGGTCAGAATACTTAACTGGAAGTCAAGGTAAAAACCCTGGATATGATCCACTTCCATTCTTAATAGATGAAGCACATAAAAGAGGTATGGATTTTCATGCATGGTTTAATCCATACAGAGTAACAACTAATTCTACTGATCTTAATTCATTAGCATCTACTCATCCTGCAAGATTACATCCTAATTGGGTGGTAAAATATAAAAGTGGAGCTTATGATGCATTGATGTATAATCCAGGACTCCCTGAAGTTAGAAAACATATTGTAGATACAGTATTAGAGGTAGTAAAAAAATATGATGTAGATGGAATACATTTTGATGATTACTTCTACAAAGATGGAATGAATGATGATGATGCTTATAATAAATATAGCAATGGAAAAAGCAAAAGTGATTGGAGAAGAGAAAACGTAAATCTTTTACTGAATGATGTAAAATCTGCTATAAAAAGTATAAAACCTAAAGTTACATTTGGTGTAAGCCCAAGTGGAATTTGGAGAAATAAAACTAGCGATCCAACTGGTTCAGATACAAAAGGAAATGAAAGTTATTCAAGTAGTTATGCTGATTCAAGAGCTTGGATACAAAGAGGTCTTGTTGACTATATTGTCCCTCAAATATATTGGACAATCGGATTTGATATAGCAGATTATTCAAAACTAGTTTCATGGTGGTCAAATGAAGTAAAAGACACCAATGTAGATTTATATATAGGACAAGGTATATATAGACAAGGTGGAAGCGATAGCCTTAATGTAGCTAAAGAAATAAAACAACAAATAACTTTAAACAGAAAATATAAAGAAATTAAAGGTAGTATGTATTTTTCAGCTAGAGATATTATAAATAATCAACAACTTCAAAATGACATAAAGTCACTTTATACAGATTCAGTACCTAATCCAGAACCTGTGCCTAAACCAGAGCCTGTACAAAAAATACAAATAGTTAATATAGATTCCCTAAATGTAAGAAGTGGTCCTGGAACAAATTATTCTATAATTGGTTCTTTAAATAAAGGTGCTAAAGTAGAAGTATTATCTGAAAGCAATGGTTGGTCAAAAATTAATTATAATAATGGTGCTGGATATGTATCCACTACATATTTGAGTAATATTACAACATCTTCAATACCTATTAAATCACTTCAAGGTAATAATAGATTCGATACTGCTGTATCAATCAGCAAAGAAGGATGGACAACTGGAGCAGAAACTGTAATTATAACAAGTGCAAATTCAATAATTGATGGAGTTACATCTACTCCGTTAGCTTCAGTTAAAAATGCACCTATTTTATTAGCTAATAAAAATAATATACCTAGTTCAACTGAAAATGAACTAAAAAGATTGAATCCTAATAATATTATAATTGTTGGTGGAAATGGTGTCGTAGACAATACAGTATATAACTATATTCAATCAATTTTGCCAAATTGTAAAATAAATAGAATTGGAGGAGTAAATAGATATGAAACTTCTCTTAATGTGGCCAATGAAATATCAAAATATGTATCTATAGATAAAGTATATATTGCAGGTGGCAATGGAGAAGCTGATGCATTATCTATTGCTTCAAAAGCTGGTTCAGATAAACAACCAATTATATTAACAGAAAAAAATGTTTTACCAAGTAATATTTATAATTGGTTAAAAGATAAAAATGTAAAAGACTCTTATTTTATAGGTGGAAATGGTGTTATATCTGATGCTGTAATAAATAAAGTAAATTCTATAACTACAAACAATGTTTTAAATAATAGAATTAATGGTGCTAATAGAGAAGAAACTAATGCGAAAGTACTGCAAAAATTCTACCCAAATTCAAATTATGATTCTCTATTTGTAACAAAAAGCAATCCACTAATAGATGCTTTAACTGCTGGTCCTTTAGCATCAAAAAATAACTCACCTATAATTATACTTGGTAATAATTTAGCCAAAGAACAAGAAAACACAATTAAAAATAAAAAATTTGGTAAAATGTACAAAGTTGGCGGAGATATAAAACAAGATAGTTTTAATGCTTTGTTAAATACATTAAATTAAAGTAATAAAACTATAAGTAAAACCTATTATTTATAAATTTATTTCAAATATGAAGGATATAAAAATGAATTTATCCTATTAAAAGCTAGCATTTTTATGCTTAATATATAAGGGGCAAAACGTATGTTTTGCCCCTTATATATTAAAGTTTTATTAAAATCTGCAGTTCCTGTTGTACTAATCTAGAATTTTGTTATATTTTCTTTCTAGTCCTTACAAGGCCCTGCTATCAAGGCTTATGGAAACTTATCAATTTATATTATTTATTCTACTACTATCTATTTTAATCTATTTTTATTCTCGTTGTGTTATAACACAACTTAAAAAATCAGTATCTATCTTAATTTAAAAAGAAAGGAGCAGTAAAGTTTCCTCTATTGCTCCTTTCTTTAAATGAGTTATATAAGATACTAGAGATATCTTTTTATTAAGCACTTATTGTTATATATTAATAAATACTTATAATTAAATAAAAATAAGTAACAAATAATCTCATTCCTATTAAAGGCATGTTGTAGTGTTGACTTTTAAGTATACTTTTTACTATGTCTCCATTATAACCTATATATTTATTTTTTGTAAAATAGTATCATCTAATTATTTATTTCTAATGCTCTAATAACTTATTCTATGTATTCTGCTTTATGAAAATACTACTTGTAGGTATTCCTATATTTTTTCAAGTCTTTTTGTATCTCTATTGTTATAAGGCCCTCCTGTGTCAGATTCTTTGCTTAAAAATTCCTTCCTCAATTAATATAAGTTACATTCCAATAACCACTCCTTATATTCACATCTTTTAAATTTATGTAGATATATCAGCTATATTTACATAAATAATTGCTTTGATAAAGTAAGATATTAAAAATAAAACAAATTTAATCATTAACATTTCCTACATTTTCCTTGTTTATTATTATAAAATTTAGAAAAAAATTTATGCTGTTTTATACAATAATGTATCTTTTTATGTAAAACTAGAACTAAACAAATATTTGTGTAAGTTTTTGTTTTTTGACATTAATTACCAATTATTATATCATTAATGCATACTATACTTCATATTAAAGAGGGGGATACAAAAATGATTTTATCAAAAAAAGGAACTGCAAAATTTTTACTTGCTACAATTGTAGGAGCTTCTACTCTAACAGGACTAGGAGGGACTGCTTCAGCAAGTGAAATTAACAAACCTACACTAAATACAGAATATAAAACTTCTATTCAACCATTAAGTTTTAATTCAACAGTTAAAGCATATGCCAATTTAACTCCTGTTAAAATAATATATTTAGCTGACGATCATGGTTTAGTTGCAGGTTGGGATGATGCATCTAGGAGAGTTTTTATTGCCGTAAAAGGTGACGAAAGTACCAAAAAATACTTTACTGACACTGAGTTGATTAGAGCTGGTGCTAAAAAAGTAAATGATCATTGGGAGATGACTGACGATCAATTTGTACTAATGGTAAAAGAGAAGGGCTTTCTTAAATAAATTTATCTTAGTAAATCAAACACAAAAAGCTAGGCTTTATAAGCCTAACTTTTTGTGGATTGTATATATGAAAATTAAACTTCATTACATTTCACATTTTTTTGCACACTATATTAAGCCTATCTCAATTAATACTCTAATAATTTTCTCCAAGTAAGAATATCTACTAAAATACTGCTATTTGATATACCTACAGTAGCCTTAAATCTACCTATAGCATCTTTATTAGCTTGCCCAATAACTCCAGTATCGCTTCCACTACTCAAATGTCCTTTAGATATTAGAATCCTTTGCATTATAGTAACTACTCCCCTAGTTTCTGTACCATTTAATTCAAGTAACTTTCTTACAAGTTTTTCTTTTGCAATTCTATCTTTATTAAGTCCTACAACCCCTTGTAGTAGTTTAATTTCTTCTATCATAACTGATGCTACAGTATTATTTTTACATGCTGCAATCTTAACTATTCCTGGTATCATCTCATCATCCTCTATATTTGACTTATCAATTAATTTTTAACATGACTTAAGTAAAAGTTTGAATGTTGATAATGATAATATTACTTTAAAAAGGTTTCTTCACTATTATCTATATGAGTATAAAAAATGAACTAGCTATATCTACATTTAAGCTTTATAAATAAATATATGTTCCTTCACTTGGTTCTATGAATTATGTTAATAAAGTTCAAAGATGCTTAAATCAGCTATATACTATTCTATTAATCACTCCTACATTGTACATAATTCGATAAAAAGTATATCTGTACCTAAAAATAAAGAAAAAAATTAGTAAGAGCATTTACACTTGAAGAACAGAAAAAAACAATGAAGTCCTTTGATAATCATAAACATGGCTTATTATTTAAACTAACACTAGGTACTGGTCTTAGTTTAGAAGAAGTTTTAGCCTTAAGATGGTCTGATATTAAAAACAATACTCTAAACATTAATAAATGCTTAAGAGGTCATATGAGGATGGCAGTAGTTAAATCTGGATAAGTGACGAGGTTAAAACCAAATATCTAACAAAAAAGTTCCTATACCTCTTAATACTACGAGAGAATTAAATTCTTTAAAAAAGAAAATTATTTTTGACCCAAATAATTATATATTTACAAATTCATCAAATTGTCATTTAAAAAATGATACTATAAGAAAATCCTTCACCGGATTACTTAAGGAGCTTAAAATTGAAAATGCAACTTTTCATACTTTAAGACACACCTTTGCAACAAGATTATTTGAAAATGATGTTCCTTTAAAAACTATTTCAATACTATTATGACATGTAGATATAAATATAACTGATAATATTTATACCCATGTTCTGAAGGATAAAAAGATTAAGGCTGTAGATAAAACTAATAATTTATTTGCATAAAAAAGAGCCTTCTAGAGAAAGCTCCTTTTCAAAAACTCAACTGTTGTGTTACAGCTGTGTTATTTTATTAAATTTTTTCTCCCAAAACCCTTGGTATATAAAGGTTTCTATTAAAACTCTGCAGTTCCTGTAGTTCTTGGGAAAGGTATAACGTCTCTGATGTTGCTTACACCAGTTATATACATTATCATTCTTTCAAATCCTAATCCAAAACCTGCATGTTTTGTGCCACCGTATTTTCTTAGCTCTAAATACCACCAGTAATCTTCTTTATTAAGACCTAGTTCTTCCATTCTCTTTTCAAGGATATCTAATCTTTCTTCTCTTTGGCTTCCTCCTACAATTTCACCTATACCAGGAACTAATAAGTCCATTGCTGCAACAGTTTTGTTGTCATCATTTATTCTCATATAGAAGGATTTAATTTCCTTTGGATAGTCAGTAACAAATACTGGTTTTTTAAATATTTCTTCTGTAATATATCTTTCATGTTCTGTTTGAAGGTCAGTACCCCATTCAACTTCATATTGGAATTCTTTATCTGCTTTCTTTAATAATTCTATAGCTTCAGTATAAGTTATAGCCGCAAAGTCAGAATTTACTACATTCTCCAGTCTCGCTTTTAATCCTTTATCTATAAAACTGTTGAAGAATTCCATTTCCTCTGGAGCATTTTCCATTACAAAGTTTATTATATATTTTATCATATCTTCTGCAAGTTCCATATCATCTTTAAGATCTGCAAAAGCTATTTCTGGTTCTACCATCCAGAACTCAGCAGCATGTCTAGCAGTATTTGAATTTTCTGCTCTAAAAGTTGGTCCAAAAGTGTAAACATTTCTAAATGCTAAGGCATAAGCTTCTGCTTCTAATTGACCACTAACTGTTAAATTAGTTTGTTTTCCAAAGAAGTCTTCTCCAAAGTTTATTGTTCCATCTTCACTTTTAGGAACGTTATTTAAGTCTAAGGTTGTAACATTAAACATTTCTCCTGCACCTTCAGCGTCACTTCCTGTGATTATTGGTGTGTGAGTATAAACAAATCCTCTTTCTTGGAAAAACTTATGAATAGCATAAGCAGTTAATGAACGTACTCTAAATACTGCTGAGAAAGCATTGCTTCTTGGTCTTAAATGAGCAATAGTTCTTAAAAATTCAAAACTATGTCTTTTCTTTTGTAGTGGATATTCTGAGGATGATTCCCCTTCTACAACAATTTTAGCAGCCTTTAATTCAAAAGGTTGTTTAGCTTCTGGAGTTAACACAAGTCTTCCCTCTATAGTAAGCGAAGAACTTATGCTAAGTTTTGATACTTCTGCAAAATTTTCTAAATCTTCCTCAAATACTACTTGGATATTTTTAAAGAAACTTCCGTCATTTATTTCTATAAAACCAAAATTTTTAGAAGCTCTTAAAGTTCTAATCCAACCACTTATAGAGATCATTTGATCACTATATTTTTCTTTTTCTCTGTAAATTTGTTTTACTAATACTTTTTCCATACAGTTTTCCTCCTTTAAAAATTCATATAAAAAAACCCTTCATCCCTCATAGGGACGAAAGGTTAACTATTCCGCGGTACCACCCAAATTGTCATAAAATGACCTCTTTACAGTACAGATTATCATCGATACTGTTTAATTTATAACGGTTTAATTCCGTCTAAGCCTACTTTCATAACAATTTCGGTTAGAAGCTCTGAGATGTTCTTCAACATAAGTTTCATATTGACCTCTCACCATCGTCAACTCGCTTAAATTACCTCTTATATCTACTCTTCTCTTCATTGCTTTTAATTTACATTATTTATATTATATACAAAAACTATTTTTAAATACTAGTAATTATTATATAGTTTAAATATATAGTTGTCAAATATTTTGTAAAATATAATTGTAAATATATTTTGTATTTTTTATAAAACATTATTCTTATTAATTTAAAATAAATTTTACCATAAAAAAATTGATATAACCATAATATTTTTGTAGATTTTTTAATTTATCTAATCAATAATTAATTTTATAAAATATAATGGACTTTGCTCATCTACTTCAATATTAAGTAACTTATACTTTATAGTATATACAATTCTTCATAATAATTTACTAATAAAATAACAAAGAATAAATTTAATTTTGTAAAATCTCATATATAAAAAGCTAAGACTACAGAATAAATCTTCTGTAGTCTT
Source organism: Clostridium sp. Marseille-QA1073 (assembly GCF_054863625.1). Taxonomy (NCBI): domain Bacteria; kingdom Bacillati; phylum Bacillota; class Clostridia; order Eubacteriales; family Clostridiaceae; genus Clostridium; species Clostridium sp. Marseille-QA1073. The sequence goes on from NZ_JBSVQM010000010.1 coordinate 118,156, forward strand.
AATTTTTATTTACTGATTTTTAATATATCTCTTAAACTTTTGTCCTTTAATAGTAATTTAAATGTAGGTACCCCTATTATAGTTACTACCACAAACTCACCTACACCAACTTGAAGTGCAGATAAAAATAATGGTAAATTAAAGGCATAATAAAGCATAGCGCCTATCATTACCGCGTTTACTATTGTAGGATATAATGATGCTATAATCATGTTTTTACTTTTACTCATAGCAAAAGTTGCTATAAAGGTTGCTGCAGTTCCTACAATTACATCTATAACACCAGCAGGGCTGAAAAGATTAGCAATACCGCATCCTAAAGTAAGTGCAGGTACGTATAGTGGATCTATAAATGCTAACAAAGTCATTATCTCTGATAATCTAAATTGTACTGCCCCAAAGGATATCGGTGCTAAAGCATATGTAATAACTGCATATATTGCTGCCACCAATGAAACCTTTAATAGTTTTTTAGTATCCATACCTTTTTCCTCCTAAAAAATATTAAATAATTTCAAAGCCTTTTTAACATTAAACTTAACTGCGGCGCAATACTAATAAAGCTATTTATTAATAACTTTTCATATCCCTATTTACTTTAGAAATAATATTCCCAACTTTTCACTTTACAATTCACAAATTTCAATATAATATTATAAATCTTATTATATAAGTAAAACTTTTTAATTTGATTTTATCAAATTAAAAATTATATTTTTACTTTTCAATATAAATTAAAATTAATAGCTAATTTAAAGTTGTAAATTGTTTAAGTTATATAGAATTTTAATGTAATATGCTTTCTAAAAAATAAAATAACGCTGTCATTAAGACAGCGTTTCTACTCTTTTGAGATAACTCTAATAATCCTAATAAAATATTAGGATTAAAAAGATTGCTGCCGTAGTTTTGTTTAAAGACAGGAGGCTTCCGAACTGTCTGATTGATTTTAACAAACATTATTATATATTATAAAACTTTATAAATCAAGAATAAAGATATGTTTTTTATGGGTTAATATTTTGTCTATTCAATATCTGACAATTATAACTTATTTAGATTTCTTGGCGAACATTGTTCACCCCTACATAAAACACACTTTATTCTACTTTAAATAATAATTAATCTATATCCTTTAATGTTATTAATACCTTTAATTTATCATGTATTGCTTCTATTTTCGCTTCATTTTTTACCCAAATCCTTTTAGAAGCTATGTTATAATCTTTTATAGTAGCTGATATATATTTTATTTCTTTTTCCCTTGCTAAATTTAATACCTGAGAAAATGCACAGCTTGTATATCCATTTCCCCAATATTTACTACTAATCCAATAACCTATTTGTGCCTTTTGTTTCTTAATATCCTGTGACTTAGTGATATTATTCCTATTGCAATATTATTTAAAACAATAGCAAATATTTCAGCATTTTTATTTTGACACCATTGTTTATTGCAATCTATAAATTCTGATTTAGATATTTTATTTCCATTTGAATTGAAAGCACTTTTTAACCTACAATCATTGTTTAAAATATCTACAAGTTGCATTGCATAATCATCATTAATATTCTTAATAAATATATTGTTATATATTTTCATATAACCCTTTCCCTTTAAATTTCATTATTTTTAATACATAAATGCAAACAAAAAATATTGCTTAGACTTAATTATAGTATCTTTATTTATTTTTTAATTTTTCTATAGAATATTTGTTATTAATAATATTAAATTATTTTACATTTATCTTTATTTGATTTATTTTTACTTATATGGTAAAATGTCGTGAAAAAAGGTGGATTAATTATTGTGTATAATAAAATATTAAGCTTTAAAATTGCTTGCATATGCGATACTGAGATAACTATTACGGAATCTAACTTTGATAATATTGTTGATAATGGATTAACTTGTCCAGTATGTGAATATTCTCTAACTTTTGACGCTCAAGAAGCAATTTCTAAACTCCAAGCATTTAATGAAGCGTCAAAAGAACTTGATGAACTTTTCGAAAGATATCCTCAAGTAACTATTTAATTATCATTACAGTAGTCTTCTAAATTCTAGTATTTATATTACTTTAATATTCTATTGTAATATTATATAAACCAATAAAAACTCCTTTAAGCTATGCCTAAAGGAGTTTTTATTGGTCATATTAAACTACCACTACATTTTTCACATTATTTTTTGTTGCTATATTTTTTAGCTTTTCCATGTACTCATTAGATGGAGTATAGGATTTAATTAAATCTTCTCTAACACCTAGTGCTCTATATTTTATAAGTTTATAGATTATATTAGGATTTAGCTCTGCTATAAGCTTACTTCCCATTTCTACAGTACGTTCATTATTTAAAACTTCTGGTACTACTACTGTTCTTATTTCATAAATTTTATCCATTTCAGCTAATTTATTTATGTTTTCTATAACAGTTTCATTTTTCATGCCAGTAAGATATTTATTTTCATCACTATCAAAGGCTTTTAAATCTATCATAGTTTTATCAGTAACTTCTAGAAGTTCTAAGTTATTATATATAGGAAGCGAAGCATTAGTATCTAAAAATGTAGTTAATCCTAATTTTTTAACCTCTCTAAAAAGCTCAATTAAAAAATCACTTTGCAATGTACATTCTCCACCAGATACAGTTATTCCAGATATAAAATATTTAGTTTTATTTAATACCTTTAATATATCCTCAACAGTCATAACGCTAACTTTAGGACTACTATTATGTTCACAAACTGCAATACAACTATCACAGTTTACACATTTATCTCTATTATAATTGACTTTTCCATCTACTATAGAAAGAGCACCATGTTCACAATAGCTTACGCATTTCCCGCAATTTATACAGCGATTTATTGTTTCAGGATTATGACAATAGAGGCAGTTATAGTTACAGCCTTGAAGAAATATGGCTGTTCTATTTCCTTCTCCATCTACTGTACTAAAAGGTATTATTTTATTTACTATAGCAATTTTACTCATTATGTCTTAATTTTCTCTCTAGTACTTTTTGATTCTTAGCTGCTCCATATCCTAGTACAACTGTATCATTTAATACTTGCTGATTTCTTTCTAGTTTTTCTATATCTGATTTCTTAACTAAATAACCTGTAATTCTTATAACATCACAGTCTTCACAGTAAACAGATATATATCTAATATTTAATTTAAAAGCTCCCTTTATAACATCAATTATAGCTTTTGGATTTCTCTTAGACATTTCATCAAATTTAAATATATCACCTATTCCTGATGGGAAGAATTTATGGAATGGAGCGCTTTGTATTAAATGCTCATAAATTTCTGGCTCTTCACCTATAGGAATTCTACATCCTGGTGCTACACCTTCATCACTATCTAATCCTACTTGTGCATGTAAAAGATATTTTCCATCACTTGCTGTGCAGTGTTTATTAATGTGATTATCAACTATCTCTTGCATCTTTTCTATTATTTTCATTCCTAAATTATTTGCATAATCAGAATATCCAAATCTATCTTCTTGTTTATTTGAATTTATAAAGTAGTTAACAGCATTTGCAAGTCCTACCATACCAAACATAGCAGTAAAGTTATCTTTTGATAATAATCCTTCTCTTACTAAGAAGCTTGATTCAAAGAAACCACTTTCTTCTACTATAAATCTTACTCTTTCATCCATAAGATCTATCATAAGCTTCATTGCATGAGGTAATGCATTATTTATAAAATCTTCTGCATCTTTAGCTTTAGGTGCTAATTTAGCAAGGTTTAATCTAACTAAAGTGTAGCTTCCTCCACCTATTTTTAATCCATTATAACAACTTGCTATACCATAATTTCCAAGGTCTTTTGTGAACATTTCATGATTTGCAAAACTGGGTTTTGCACAAGATAATGCTGTTTGTACAGCCTCTGTCATAAGTTCTTCAGAAGTCTCATCACTAACCTTTAAAGTTATATTTGGTGTTGAATTTTGAAGTTCTCTTTCTGCTTTTAATATTAATCTTGCTGCTTTTGTATCTACAGGACCAATATTAGCATGACAGAAAGAATCTGTTATAGTTCTATCAATATGCATTAAAAATAATTTTATTGCATTATACGCTTCTTCTTCATCTTTTATATAAGGTTCTAAAAGAGTGTCAATATTTCCTACATATACAGGGAAAGTTGTTACAGATGGTACATTTTTATATAAGATTAATAAGTTATGAGTTGCTTCCCAAATATTTGTAGCTGGTTTTATTCTTAAAAATTCACTTCCATTTTCCATGAATTTTTCATAATTAGGAACAATATATCTTGGTCTATAAGGAGCATTTCCTTCAGCTAAATCACAAATTATTCCCTCATCCATATACTTTTTAATGTCATCGCTTATATCTAAAATGTTTACACTATTCTCAGCTAATTTAGCTAGAGATATAACTTTCATTCCATAAGTCAGTGTATTATCTTCAATAATTGAAAGTACTTGCTTCTCCATATAATCACTCCATACACTTATTTATTTTTATTATATCTTTATAATTTTAGTATAATTATATTTCTGTGAAATTTCAATAGTAATTCTCCATTAATATTGTTTATTAATTAACTAAAACATAGAATTTCACTTATTTTAATAATATTATACTACAAAATTCGATATTTTTAAACAAATCCTTATTATATTAGCATATGATTATTTTTTATATAATAATAAATAAATATTAGTGAAGCTCACGTGACTAAAGTCACGCACTTCTAAGATTACTCTTAGATTTTCCCACATCATCCACCTCGTAGCCTACTATGTCTATGGGCATTAGTTCGGATACTTCCTACCCTACTTTATTTATACAATTTAATTAAATCCTAACTCTAATAATCCTTGATTTAATATGTTTATTGCTGCATTTTCATCTCTTTGATGAACCGTTCCACAATTATCACATACCCATTCTCTTATAGATAATTTTTTAACTTCTTTATTCTTATATCCACAATCTGAGCATAATTGAGAACTTGAAAACCAAGGACTAACTTTGTGATATACTCTTCCTTTCCATTCTGATTTATACTGTAGCTGTCTTATAAATTCACCCCAAGACACATCATTTATTGATTTCGCTAAATTACGGTTTTTAACCATATTTTTAATATTTAAATCTTCTGAAATAATTACATCATATTCATTGGTTATCTGACATGATAATTTATTTAAAAAATCTTTTCTTATATTAGTTATTTTCTCATGTAATCTAGCAATTTTAATTCTTTGTTTAATAAAGTTTTGACTTCCTTTTTCTTTATGAGCTATTTGTCTTTGTAATTTAGCTAACTTTTTCTCATATTTATATAAAGTTTTTGGATTATCTATATGATTTAAATTACTATCAATTAAAAATTCTTTTATACCTAAATCAAAAGAGATTCGTTTATTAGTTTTTTCTAATTGTTTATTTTCTACATCTGCTAATATGCTTACAAAATATTTACCACTAGGTACTTGGTTTATGGTCGCTGATTTAATTCTACCTTTAAGTTCTCTATGAACTTTTGCTTTAATCCATTTTAATTTAGGTAACTTTATTTTGTTATTCTCAGAATCAACTTCTATATTATTATTTGTAAAGTTAGTAGTATAAGAATAATTATGATTCTTCTTACTTTTGAATTTTGGAAAACCTATATGTTCTTTAAAGAATTTTTGATAAGCCATATCCAAGTTATAAATAGAATTAGTTAATGCGAATTTATCAACTTCTTTAAGCCAAATGTATTCTTTCTTTAATTCTCTATTACAATAATTATTGCACTCTGTTTTGGATAAAGATTTACCTTCATTTTTATATAAATCCATCTTCATTGCTAACATTCGGTTATAGACAAATCTTACACATCCAAAAGTTTTAACTAATTGCATTTCTTGCTCTTTAGTTGGATAAATTCTATATTTATAAGCTTTTAACATTGATAAACTCACTTCCTTTCTACTTTTGTTTTTGACTATTAATAAATGAATATAGTCTGAATCTCCATTAATTTCTAATATCTTAAAATTATTATTATAAGCTATTTTATTTAATAATTCTTCCTTTATATTTTTTGTTAATACTTTATGCCTATATTTTACGCACCATACTATGTGATATTCTAGCATATTAATTATATTATTATTTTTATAGGATTATCGAGTATTTTTATTTGACATATGTCACCACTAACTCATGGTTGAAGTCACGAGAGTGCGTGGCTATGATTCAAAAATGGTCTTGACCTTTAATTTTTTAACCCAAAATAAAATAACTAGTACGTAGACTAGTTGCTTTTACCATTCTAAATTAAAGTTACATACTTAGTAAATTAACTAAAATTTTATTTATATTATATCTCCATAGTATTAGTTAAATTCATTAATTATTGTTCCTAATCTTGCTGCACCTTAGAAGAACCCTTATACAATTGAAAATTGACGATTGACAATGGAGAATTATTGATACTTCTTTTTTATAAGAGAAGCTCTAAATTTATTTCTTTTCAAAGTGACAAAGTCACTCTTATTGAAAAATCTATTTAAAGAAATTAATTTATAAGACTAATTTCAACCATAATTGTCAATTCTCCATTGTTTTAAGTTATTTTTTAATGTAGCATACCTATTTACATTTTGAAAAAAGCAACTCTCTTCCGCTTTTCCCCACTTCTTCAATTAATTTCATCTTCTTTAAACTATAAGTCATTTTTCTTATCTTATTAATTGGTATATTTGAATTTAATGATAATTCCTTATTAGTAAACTTTGAAGGTAAATCCTTAGGTAAGAAACTATAATAATCTTCTTCACTTTTAAATCTATATTTATCTATTATGTCTACTAATAGTTTATCTCCTATGCTAACTCCTCTTCTTCTAAAACTTCCTTTGCCATCTTTAACCCTTATTTCTTTTTCTTTAGTAAGTAAAATTTCTATTTCTAAATTTTTTTCTAAAGCTAAATGTGGGATAGATACTAGTTCATCAAAAAAGTCTATAACTCTTCCCTTTTTAGGAGATTTTCTTTTACTTATAACTTCTCCATCTTCACTTAATAATATAATAGTCTTTTCTGCAGCAATAGGATGAACTAAAACCACTTTATTATTTACAAGCAAATCCTTCAGCTTATTTTGTATATTATAAAAATTTTTACTTTGAATTTCATACAGTATATTGTCTTTTACTACATCTACTATATACCCCTCAACCATAACCTCCATTCTCCCATATTCACCGCAATAAATATTCTTTAAGCTTCTATGAAGAGATTTTTCCTTTTGAAGGCCTATACCATTAATCTCTATATTTTTATGGTTTATTTCATAACTTTTAATTTCTACATTCATACTTGTCCTCCAGAAGTACTTTTCTATAAAAATACTCTATTTCTAAATAGAAATAGAGCAAAATCACGTTTTTCAATTTAATTATAGCAAATATAAAAATATATAAATAGAAATTCTTTTAAATCATTTTTTATAATAATGAAAATGGATCTATAAAACAAAAAAGCTACAGCTATACTTTACTGTAACTCCTATTTTTCATTTTTACTATACAACATTGTCAGTAAGGCTATAGAAGCTATTATATTTATTATAGGTATCATAAAATATACAGATACTAAAGAAGTAATAATAGTTTCTAGCTTGCTATCCTTATTATAGTCATCCTTATCATCACTACTCATCATTATTCTAAGGATTTTATCATAAAATTTTTCATTATAGTTAATTGCATAAAATATAAGCATAAGTGTTAATATACTAAACATTACTGTTACTAAATAAAAATTGAAAATTAACATTACTTCTCTCCCCCATGTCTGTGTATAAATCATACCATAAATAATTTCATAGAACAAAGGGCAAATATATAAATAGAATATAATTCCTAATTTCCCAACTTGGAATTTGCAATTAAGAATAATTTTTTAAAAATTTACTAAAACTAATCTTTTATTAAGAATTCCCAATTAATCTTTACATTAATACTAGTAATCAACTCTAAATACTATTCTAATAGTATTTTATTTATAATAAAAACTTTATTCTAACAAAAATGCTTTTCTTCATAAAATATAGTTAAATTATTAAAATTATAGAGGAGTAAATTTTATGAACAAAAAAATTCTTGTCTTTATATTAATATTAACGATTGTAATTAATATTCCTAAGAATATATTTGCTTTATCCACTGAAAATTCTAATAAATCTCCTTATGTTATCATAATAGATTTAACTACAAATAAGATGCAGATATTTAAAAATGATGTATTTGTAGAAGAATTCAGCTGTTCAGGTGGAAAACCTTCTACTCCATCCCCTATAGGTACATGGAAAATAGTTAATAAAGGAATTTGGGGTGGAGGTTTTGGTGCTAGATGGATGGGGTTAAATATTCCTTGGGGAAAATATGGTATACATGGAAATAAAGATGAAAGTTCTATTGGTTGGAACTCTTCTCATGGCTGTATAAGAATGCATAATAAAGATGTAGCTAAAATCTATGGATATATTCCTATTGGTACTACAGTTATAATTCACAATGGTCCAACTAGAGAGCTTAAAGAATTACGTCCTGGTATGATTGGATCTGATGTATATAAAATGCAAAAGATTTTAAAAGAAAAAGGATACTTTAAAGGATATCTTAGTGGAAAATACGGAGAGGATTTTAAATATGCTGTACATAACTTTCAAAAAGATAACGGACTTAAGGTAAATGACTTTATAACTCCTGAATTTTATAATGCTCTAGGAATTTATCCTTTTGAGTAAAATATATACATTATATCATGTTATAAAGGTAACATATTATGCTATTTTAAAATAGAATAAACTATGAAGGATAAATACAAAAGTTTTATTTATTGTAAATATTATCAAGATAGATTTATACAATATTTTAATAGTTTTCTTAAAGTTATATACAAGTTCTAAAAAATTATTAGACTTGTATATCTCTTTGAAAAAAACTATTTATTTAAATCTAATAATTTAAAAGTTATCATACCCTTTATATTTTAAAATAAATAATTTATAAGTTAAATTTTAATATTATTTAGCTTAACGTAAACAATTTACATTTAGGTGGAGATAAAATATGAAAATAGCAGTGATTTCAGATACCCATGTACGCAAACATATGGATAAAATAGAAAAGTTAATAACAAAATCCTTAAAAGATGTTGATTTAGTTATTCATGCTGGAGATTATACTAGCAATAAAGTTATACCCTATATTGAAAAGCATCATAGATTTATTGGTGTCTATGGAAATAACGATAAAGAAGAAACTAGGTCTAAGGTAAAAGAAAAACAGATTATAACTTTAGATAAGTATAAAATTGGAGTGTATCATGGACATGGTTCTAAGAAAAGCACCATTGATAATGTATATGAAATATTTAAAAATGATAGTTTAGATGTAATTATTTTTGGACATAGTCACAAACCTTTTGTTACAACTAAAAATAAGACACTAATAATAAATCCTGGGTCACCTACCAGCAAAAGAAAAGAAAAATACTATTCTTATATAATTTTAGACCTTCTACCTGAAGGCATAAATGTAAATATTAAGTTTTATTCTTAGTATTGTAAACTTGTATATTTTTTATTGTTGACTATTCATTTTAAATCTCATAAGATATTATTGTAAACGAATTTTATTTTTATATTTACAATAATTTCTTAGGGGGACTTTCATGAAAATTAGAACTAAAGATTTTATACTTGTATCATTATTTGCTGCTTTAACTGCAGTAGGTGCTTTTATTTCTATTCCTTTAGGTGCTGTGCCTATAACCCTGCAACTATTATTTACTCTTTTATCTGGTATTTTACTAGGAGGTAATTTAGGTGCATTATCTCAAATAGTTTATATAACTTTAGGACTCGTAGGTCTTCCTATCTTTGCAGGCGGGAAAAGTGGTGTAGGTATGATATTTTCTCCTACCTTCGGATTTTTAATAGGTTATATTATATGTGCATTTGTTGTAGGTACATTATGTAAAAAATTAATAACAAAAAAGAAAATTTCACTTTTTAATATATTGATGACTTGTACATTAGGAGTAATACTAGTTTATTTATTTGGAGTACCATATATGTACATTATATTAACTAGAATTAACAAAGTATCTATGACTTTTATAGGTGCACTAAAAGCTGGCTGTTTAATATTTTTACCCGGTGACTGTTTAAAAATTTTATTCTCCTCATTGTTAGCGGTTAAAATGATACCAGCTATAAAGAGATAAAGAAAACTATAAAAGTTAAAATTTAAGGATAAAAATTACAGATATTTCTTAATTTCATAAATTATTTATAATTTATATAATTAAGAACTACTAAATTCATACCTTAAAACAATTCACAATTCACAATTGAAGTTTTTTATAAGAAATAACTAGACATTTTGAAAAAGCGATTCTAAATTCCTCATCTTCTGTTGAAAAATGTTTACAATTGTGAGTTGTGAATTAAAATATCTAAGGATATAATTTTTAGATATACATTGATTTTTTAGATAATTTAGCTAATTATTTTTTAAATATGGATAATTATTAATTAAACATATCCATAAAGTCCTCTTACAGATACCTCTCCTGATATTATTTTACCTTTGCTTTTATCTTCATATTCTACTAACAATTCTCCATCTTCATCTAAATCTAAAGCTTTTACAGTAACTGTTTTACTTCCATTGATTACCCTTACTTCTTTACCTAATAATAAAGAATTTTTTCTACATATATCTACTGTAGATTCTATATTCCCATGCTTTTTGAATTCATCATATAAAATTTCAAAATTATTTAATATCTTACCAAATAGTTCTTTTCTATTTACTTGCTCATTTCTCTCTATTTTTAGAGATGTAGCCATATTTTTTAATTCATCAGAAAAATCTTCTTCGTCTACATTTACATTTAATCCTATACCCATAACAATATAATTGAGTTTATCCATCTCTCCACTCATTTCCGTTAGAATTCCACAAAGTTTTTTATTGTTTAATACTATATCGTTAGGCCATTTAATTTTAGAATCTATTTCAATTTCTTCTAAAGCTTTATGAACCGCTGCTGCACCTATTAATGTAACTCTTGAGGCCATCATAGGACTTATATTAGGTTTTAGTATAATACTCATCCATATTCCTGAGCTTTTAGGTGATATCCAACTTCTTCCCAGTCTTCCCCTACCACTGGTCTGCTCTTCACTTACAATAACTGTACCTTCTTCTATATCTTCTATAGCTAAAGACTTTGCTACTTTATTAGTTGAGTCAATAGTATTATAATGAAGAATATTTCTTCCTATATATTTAGTTTGTAGATATTCTTCTACTTCTTCATATCTTAATATGTCTGGTGAACTAACAAGCTTATATCCTTTTTTAGATATAGAAGTAATTTCATATCCCTCTTCCTTTAAAGAATTCATATATTTCCAAATAGCTGCCCTTGTAATTCCGAAATCTTTACTTAAATTTTCTCCAGAGATAAATTGATTTTTATTCTCTTTCAATATTTTTAAAATCTTATTTTTCACCTATACTGACTTCCCTTCTAAAAACTCTAACTATGTTCTAACTTGTACTTTTTACTTAACTCTAAAAACATTTTAACATTATTTTCTTCTTTTTCAATGAGTTCCTTACTATTATTACCTCTACCTAATCTGTCACTTATACCTAAAAGTCCAAGTTCATCTATTGATGCCTCTTTCACCATATTTTCCAAATCACTAAAAGGCAAGTTTTTAACTACAAATAATATATGCATATGATATCTTACTAATATTTTTACTTTTTTTATGAAATCTTTATCTTCACTAAAACAGTTCAAAAATTCCTCACACATTTTAGCACCTACCTTATCATGATCGTAGGATGTGATTCTTCCTTTTCTTATTTTAGTAGTAGGAGCTTTTCCTATATCATGAAGTAGTGCAGCCCACATAAATACCCTTTTATCTTCACTTTTATTTCTTCTTTTTGCAGCTTCATCTATAACAAGCATAGTATGATTCCACACTGTTCCTTCAGGATGATGTTCTTTAGATTGTTCTGTATGTATCAAATCACTTAACATATTAAAAGGATACTCTTTAGGAAATAAATTATTATTAACTAAATCATTAAAGTAACTAGATGGTTTTTCATCTTCTAATAGATGCTTTTCAAAATTTATAAAAAAATCTCTATTCATAATTATTCTCTCCTTATTTAAAATAGTCTTCTATTAGTATTTCCCTCTATTTTTTTATTTTATTATTTTAAGTGTATTAAATAAGATAACTAATTAAAATCCTTTTGATATTTTTAATATTTTATTAAAGCTATTTAATTTAACTATAATTATGGATTTTCCATTGTAAATTGGACATAACTGATGATATAGTGTAACACATTTTGTCATGTATTAATATAATAGTAATGTAAGTGCATACCTATAAAAATTCTCCTTATAATTAAAAGCTATGATGACTTCCATCTAAGTCACTCATAGCTTCCTTTTATTATTCATAAAATATTATTGTATTGTTTTCAAAACCTTTTATTCTTGCTAATGATTCTACCTGTATTCCAAGATTTTCTACCTTTTTTCTTCCTTCTTGAAATGATTTCTCAATAGCAATACCAACACCAGCTACTTCTCCCTTTCCTTGTTTTACTATATTAACAAGTCCTAAAACTGCTTGTCCATTAGCTAAAAAATCATCTATTATTAAAATTTTATCTCCTTCGTTTATAAATTTCTTAGTAACTCTTACCTTATATGATTTTTTCTTTGTGAAAGAATAAACTTCACTTTCATATGTATCCATATCCATATTCACAGCTTCATGTTTTTTTGCAAAAACTACAGGACAATTATTAAAATATTGTGCTACTATGCAGGCTATTCCTATTCCTGATGCCTCTACAGTTAGTATTTTATTTATTTCTTTATTTTTAAATCTTTTTTGAAATTCTTTTCCCATTTCATTAAATAATTCTATATCGATTTGATGGTTTAAAAAATTGTCAACCTTTATTACATCTTTTCCAATAAGATTTCCTGCAGATAAAATTTTATCTTTTAATAATTTCATATATCATTCTCCTTTAACAAAAAATAACCCCTTATTTTCATAGGGGTTATTTTTATAATCTCTAAATTTAAAAATTATAAAACAAATTGAAATTATAAATATTATATCTATAATTTCAATTTTATTAAAACCCATAGTCTGGTAATTTAAGGTTACCAAGTAGAAACATTTAATCCCTATCATTAAACTTATATGAGCTACTAATATTTTTACTTAGTCTATAAATATTATAGTTAATATATCACAGTTATTTCTAAAGTCAATAGTTATTTTAAAATTTATAAAGTTTTTCAAATACTATAACTATAGTTTTATTTTATTTTTTAATATTAAAAAATAAATTCTGCACTTAAGTATTTTAAATCTTTGAAATATAAAATAACTAATAATAAATAAATAGACCCCACTAATAGTTGTACTATCAATGAAGTCTAACAGGAAAGTATAAAAAAATAATCTTACATCCTTACTAATTATTTCTTAATTCTTTATATAAGGTATAATAACTTCTAGAAAATTATATGTGCTACTAAAACCACTATAGGCAAAGTTATTAAAGTACGTTCAATAAATATTATAAATAAATCTTTCATTGAAACTGGAATTTTTGAACCTATTAATAGTCCTCCAACCTCTGACATATATATAAGCTGAGTTACAGAAACAGCAGCTATAACAAATCTGGTTAGCTCACTTTCAATGGTACTTCCTATAATTGATGGTAAAAACATATCTGCAAAGCCGACTATAAAGGTTTGGGAAGCTACCAATGCTTCAGGAACTTGTAATAATTTAAGTAATGGATAAAATGGCATTCCTAAAAATTTAAATACAGGTGTGAACTCAGCTACAATTAATGCCAATGTTCCAATTGCCATAACAATTGGAATAACTCCTAGCCACATATCTAAAACATTTTTTATACCTTCTAATAAGAACTCTTTAATACTTGTATTCTTTTCTGCTCTTTCAAGAGCTTGATGAAATCCCCACTTTGTTCTAGTAAACCCCTCTGGAATTACTTCTCCAGCATCTTTAGGTTCAACATAATAGGTATCCTCTTTTCTTGATAGAGGTGGTATTCTTGGAGATATAATTGCTGCAATAACTCCAGCTAAGCAAATTGTTAAATAATATGGAACAAAATATTGCTCTAGCTGTACTGTTTGAAGTACAACAAGGCTAAAGGTAATTGAAACTGCTGAGAAGGTAGTACCTATTACTGCTGCTTCACGTTTTGTATAATATCCCTCTTCATATTGTTTACTTGTTAATAAAACTCCTATTGTTCCATCGCCAAGCCAAGAAGTGATACAATCTATTGAAGACCTACCTGGTAATTTAAATACAGGTCTCATAACTTTAGTTAATAATACTCCAAAGAACTCTAATAATCCAAAGTTTAAAAGCAGTGGCAAAAGTATACCTGCAAAAAGAAAAACTGCAAATAAAACTGGTAATAAACTTGTTAAAAGCATTCCTCCTGTAGCATCTGACCATATCCATTCAGGTCCTACTTGAAATAATGCTAAGATTACAAATATCATACCAATGACTCTTGCACATAACCACAACGGAGTTATATTAAATAACGAGTTTAAATATTTATTCTCTATTACAAATCTAGGCTTTACTATTTTAGTAATTATGGTACATATAGTGCTTATACATATTATTGTGGCTGTAATTGCTGGTAAACTTTCTTCTAAGATATTAATTATCGAATTAGATAGTAGTGCAACTGAAATTGTTATCTCGCCATTAAAAGGAATTGGTATCATAAATAATACTACACCTATTAATGAAGGAATAATAAATCGTAATACCCTTGATGTTGTTTGAGGCTTTTCCTTTAAATTAATCATATCTTCCTCCTTATTTTCCAAAATATTCAATCTCTTTATATAATGGTAATACATAAATTACCAACAACCAACCCTTATTCTTTAATTTATTTTTTATGTTTCTATGAATTAATCTGCAAAAGTTTATGAAGTTGTTACATTTGATGAATTTTATTATTAAAACAACTGTAATATTATGCAAACTTATCTGATAATTATTCATAACATATAAATAATATGATATAACTATAAATTAAGGGCATACTACCCAAAGCACACCCTACTTAAACCTGCAGTTAAAATAATATCCATATCATCTCTTTTATTTCATAATAATAGTAATCTACTATAAAATAAAAAATTTATATAAATATATTCTTTTCTCTATCAACTTATTATTTACAGTTATGTAATTATATTTTAAATAATATCCACTTACAACTGTTTAGCTCATATTTAATTTCATAAATCTTTTCCTTATTATTAATAATACTTTGGCATCTAAATATCATCATTAAATTTCCTGCTAGTTTCTCTTTTTCTCTGCATATAACTTTATTTATTTTTACTACTTCTGTAGTTTCATGGACAATTCTAAATTTTACAGGATGTATTTCGCCGTCACTATCAAACCATGCAACCATATCAATAGGTTGTGCTACCACCTTCATCTAAAACACTCCTTATAAATTATTTTTTGAAGATGCCTTAAATAGTTCTTCCTCTGTTCCTCCACTTATAGATTTAATACCAGAATGTAAAAAAGATGACTTCATTATTGACTTATTTCCATATTTATCTCTTATACTATCTATAGTTTTCTCTAATACAATATATTTTTCATCCTCTTTTTTATCAAATAAGGAAAGTTGTACACCAAAGTTTTCACTAACTATCGAAGTGTTCACTGCTAAAAGTCTAATAGATTCACCATGCCAAAGTTCATCAAAAAGCTTACAACTTATCTTGTAAATTTCATTAGTGCTATTAATAGGGTTTATAATTTTTTTCTGTTTTGAGTAATTTATAAATTCACTGTTTCTTATGGATATAGAAATCACATTACAATAATTGTTACTTTTTCTTAATCGCATACCTAAAGTTTCACATAGTGATAATAAAACTCTATGAGCGGTTTCTCTATCTTCTACATCAAAAGGAATAGTAGTGGAGTTTCCCATATTTTTATTTTTATATTTTTTATTAGCATCAATTACCGAAAAATCAATTCCATTAGCATAATTATGAATCATGTTGCCATAACTTTTAAAGAAATATTTTAATTTTTCTATATCATATTTTGCTAAATCACCTATAGTGTTTATATTAATTTTTTTTAATTTTGGTAGTGTTGCCTTTCCTACCATAAATAAATTTTCTATAGGTAAATTCCACATTTTACTTTCTATCTCTTCTTTAAAAAGAGTATGAACCCTATCAGGCTTTTTTAAATCTGATGCCATCTTTGCTAAAAGTTTGTTAGAAGATATGCCTATATTCACCGTAAATCCCAATTTTTCTTTTATTCTATCTTTAATTTGATATGCTAGTTTTATATAGTCTTCTCTAGTATATTTCTTATTAGTAACTTCTAAAAAACATTCATCTATAGAATATTGTTCCAATAGCGGACTGTACTCTAAAAGTATCTCTATCATAGCCTTGCTACATTTATTATATAATTCAAAATCTCCATGAACTACCTTTAAATTAGGGCATTTCTGGAAAGCAGAATATAAACTTTCTCCAGTTATAATATTATATTTCTTTGCAGGTATAGATTTCGCTAATACTATACCATGGCGTGATTTTTCATCTCCACCTATCACTGATGGTATTTTTCTTAAATCTATTTTATCCCCTCTTTGAAGTCTATAAACTGCTGTCCATGATAAATATGCAGAATTAACATCTATATGAAAAATACACTTATTATAACTCTCCATCTTTAATACCTCTCTCAATATTCATATAATTTTAATTATATAAGAACGTACGTTCTATGTAAAGCTAAAATTCCAATTATGGTAATTAATTTTACTAAAGATATTAAAAATTTAATAAACTCTTCAAAACTATTAAATAATTAATAAGTTCTAAAAACTTTTTCATACAAAAAGTTTAAAATATAAAGGAGTTAGAACTTCTCTAACTCCTTTGTATCTTAAATTAAAAAATTCCGTTGAATACCAATGCTGCTGCAATTCCTCCTAGTATTGGTGCTACAATTGGTATCCAAGCATATCCCCAATCTGAATCTCCTTTACCCTTAATTGGTAAAATTGCATGAGCTATTCTGGGTCCTAAATCCCTAGCAGGATTTATAGCATAACCAGTAGTTCCCCCTAAAGTTATTCCTATTACCCAGATTATCAATCCTACTACTAATGGTGAGATCCCATCTACCATCTTTGTATTTGCAATTCCCAATATAGCAAATACAAGAACGAAAGTCCCTATAAATTCACAAATAAAATTATTTACTGTATCTTTTATTGCTGGAGCAGTACAAAATACGCCTCTCTTAGTATCTTTATCATCAGTAGCATCAAAATGATTTTTATAATAAATATAAACTAAACATGCCCCAAGGAAAGCTCCTAACATTTGACATAAGATAAATAGAGGAACATCTGCCCAAGGAAATTTTCCTATTGCAGCTAAACCTAAAGTTACTGCTGGATTAAAATGCGCTCCTGATATAGGTCCAAATATAAACACTGGAATTGTTACTGCTAAAGCCCATCCAGTAGCTATTACTATCCAGCCTGAACCATTAGCTTTAGATTTATCTAAACATACATTTGCAACTACTCCATCTCCTAGAAGGATTAAAAGCATTGTTCCCAATAATTCTGCTAAATAAATTGACATAATATATCCTCCTTAAATTAGATATCTTCTTTTATCGTACCAATGATCTATTAACTGCTTCATGCCAACCTTCTAAGAGTTTTTCTCGTTTTTCATCTTCCATATTAGGCTCAAATCCCTTTGAAATAGCCCAATTTTCACAAATTTCTTCTTTATTCTTCCAATAACCTACTGCCAAACCAGCTAAATAAGCAGCTCCTAAAGCAGTAGTTTCTATTACTTCTGGTCTATCAACTTGTACTCCTAATATATCCGCTTGGAATTGCATTAGGAAATTATTTGCACAAGCTCCTCCATCTACTTTTAATGCCTTTAATGTTATTCCTGAATCCTCTTCCATTGCTTTTAATACATCATAAGTCTGATAAGCTAGAGATTCTAAAGTAGCTCTTATTATATGTTCTTTTTTTGCTCCTCTAGTAAGTCCCACAATGGTTCCTCTAGCATATTGGTCCCAATAAGGAGCTCCAAGCCCTACAAATGCTGGTACCATATAAACTCCATTAGTATCCTCTACTGCTGTAGCATACTCTTCAGAATCTTCCGCTTTTTTTATCATTCTTAGCTCATCTCTTAGCCATTGAATAGCTGCTCCTGCTATAAATATACTTCCTTCTAAAGCATATTCTATCTTACCATCTACGCCCCAAGCTATAGTAGTTAAAAGTCCTTTCTTAGAATTAACAGCCTTTTCTCCCGTATTCATAAGCATAAAACAACCTGTTCCGTAGGTGTTCTTTGCAGTTCCTGGTTGGTGACAACATTGGCCAAATAAGGCAGCTTGCTGATCTCCCGCAACTCCTGCTATAGGAGTTTTAGCTCCTAATAGTGAATGATCAGTATAACCATAAACATAGCTAGAAGGCTTAACTTCTGGCAGCATTGATTTTGGTATATTTAAAATACTTAAAATTTCTTCATCCCATTTTAGTTCATGAATATTGAATATAAGAGTTCTAGATGCATTAGTATAATCCGTAACATGAACTTTTCCCTTAGTTAAATTCCATATAAGCCAAGTATCTATAGTACCAAATAAAAGATTACCTTTTTCTGCTTCTTCTCTTGCTCCTTCTACATTATCTAGTATCCATTTAATTTTTGTTCCTGAAAAATAGGCATCTAAAATAAGACCTGTTTTTTCTGTGAACATCTTGTCTAAGCCTTTTTCCCTAAGCTCATCACAAATTTCTGCCGTCCTTCTACACTGCCAAACTATAGCATTATAAACAGGTTGTCCAGTATGTTTATTCCAAACTACTGTAGTTTCTCTTTGATTAGTAATTCCAATAGCAGAAATATCTGTAGCAGTTATCCCTAGTTTTGCCATAGCTTCTGTTGCAACACCCAATTGAGTAGACCAGATTTCTATAGGGTCATGTTCTACCCATCCTCCCTTAGGATAAATTTGAGTAAATTCTTTTTGTGCCACACTTGCTATAGTCCCTTTTTCATTAAAAATAATACATCTTGAGCTTGTTGTTCCTTGATCCAATGCCATAACATATTTTGCCATGTTCATCCCTCCCATAAAATACTTTTAATTATCGTATTATAGTATATTAAAAAAGAGTATCTATTTATAACCAGTCTAAAAGTTTTAATATATTACTCTATTTCTAAACTAAAATTTAAAATTCATAAAATAATACTTTTATTATAAACTGTAATTACAATATTGTAAAAAAGAAACTAAGATCATAGATCTTAGTTTCTTGCATTATTGTTCATTAATTGTTATTAAATTATTGATTATTATTTGATTGTGCATTGTTACTTTCATTAGGCTTATTTTTATCTTTTTCTTTTTCTTTGTCTTTTTCTTTATTTTCATCTGGTTTTGAAGGTTTAGCAGCTTCTGCCTTTTTAGTACCTTTTTTAACTATTTGAGGAGTTGGCTCATAAGTATCATTATTCATAAGCTCTCTTGAAACCTCTACATCATTCTGATAAATTACTCTATAAGCCTTAACCTTATATCCTTCCATACCATATTGCTGAATAACTTCTGTTCCTTCTTCTAAAGTTGGATCCTCTTCAACTTTAGTTTCAAATGGAGTAGTTGCATAAGTTTCACTATAAAACTCGTATCTTTTTCCTGTAAGTAAGGCTGAATTAGAATAAAGATTAAAACCAACGCTACCATTACCTGCATATCCCTCAATATACATTGGATATTTTGTGTTATTTGTAAATACATAATCTAACCATCCATAAGCTATGGCTGCATCTAATCCCTTTTCAACATAACCTACAGGAAGATTATGGTTAAGTCTTGAATCTGGAAGTATTCCAGCTCTTAATACTGCATTATGAAGAGTTGTAGATACTTGACATACTCCTCCACCATAATCTTTTTCAAACTTATCACCTACAATTACAACACCTTCTAAATATCCTTTGTCAGGAGTTGTATCACCTACTATAGTATTAAAACTAAAACTATCTCCTGGCATTAATAAAGTTCCATTTATAGTGTTTGTACTTATTTCTATATTTACAGCTCTTGCTTGAGTTGAATTTTCGTAGCTTGTACTAAAATTCGATATTTTGGTATTTATCTTTTCAAGTTCTGCTTTTGTTATTGTCGGTTTATCTTCTACAAGTTTTGCTTTAACTTTAACTTCAGTTTCTGTTTCTTTTGAAGAAGCTATTGCTTTGGTTATTTCCTCCTGTAGTGATTTAGAATCTAGCTTCATACCTAATTGTTCAGGAGTTATATCAAATCCATCTCCAGCTTTAGTTATTTTAGCATTAACTTTATTTTTATTTAGTTCACTTTCCATAGTCTTAATCTTATTCTCTATTACTTTATTATCATAAGTAAATTTTAGCTGATGATCTTTTTCTGTAGGATTTTTAATCATTTTAAACTTTTCCATTACTCCCTTATCTTTTCCCTCTTCAAATACGGACTTTACTGTATCATCTAAGTTAAAGTTTAATTTCATATCAGCATAATTAACTACATAAGATTTATCTCCAGCTGTCATAATTAATTTTTTCTGCTCTACACTTTTCTTGTACTTTTCTTCTATTAATTTTAACGCTTCTTCTTTTGTTTTACCGGAAAGGTCAATTCCTTGAATTTTCATTCCTGGATAAATAACACTTTCATAATTATCAACCGTAGTTTTAACGTAGAATACTCCACCAATTGATATCATTAATAAAGCAGTTATTAAAGAAAGGATAATTACTCTTCTTTTTTTAGCTTTAGCTTTCTTTTTCTTTTTAGAAGTTCTACTTTTAACTACAGTATTATTTTCTAAGTTTGTGTTCATGTTAAAATTCCTTTCATTGAAAAATTTTCCCTAACCCGAAGTAAATAAATAATTGCTTAAATAAAACAAATTTAATAATAAATACACCTATAGTATATCATAAAATGTTTTAGCTTTCACTTTGTAAAAACCCAGATTTTATATGAGTTAAAGCGATTTTAAAAGTTTATTTCATACATTCGATTGATGTTGTTAATTTTTATAAAAGTTTAAAAAGAAATATATCTTCACTATATATAGATATTAATTGATTTCAAAATAAAAAGTGTAACAAATCTATTACGATATAATTACACTTTAAACATATTTAAAATAACTATTGTTGAATGTTAATCTATTTTGAATTTTTAAATAGCTACTTTATCTTCACAGCTCTTATTAAGATCATTTAATTTCTATTTAGTTCCCTTAGCTATAACTTTCTTCACTGGCTTATAAAAATCATCATTTAAAAGAATTTTATCTTTTTTCTCCCCATTTTCATACTCTGTTCTATATACCTTCACCTTGTAACCTATGCTTCCAGGATTTTTAATTTTCTCTTTACCTTTTTCTATAGTATTATCGTAGACATATTCAGTAGATATAGGATATTTTCCATATATATCTTGAGAAAATTCATAACTTTTACTTTTTAATGATGAATTCGAATATATATTAAAAATTACGTCCTTATCTGTAATAGCACTTTCTATATATATTGGATAATTTAAAGTGTTTTTAAATTTATAATCTACAGAGCCGTAAGCAACAGTTGCATCCATCCCTAGCTCCGTATAGCCTACAGGCATATTATGATTTAGTCTTTCTGTTGGTATT
Source organism: Clostridium sp. Marseille-QA1073 (assembly GCF_054863625.1). NCBI lineage: Bacteria > Bacillati > Bacillota > Clostridia > Eubacteriales > Clostridiaceae > Clostridium > Clostridium sp. Marseille-QA1073. The sequence continues at coordinate 140,106 of NZ_JBSVQM010000010.1, forward strand.
ATGCCTATTTTTAAAACAGCATTATGAAGAGTAGTTGAAACTTGGCATATTCCCCCACCTAATCCTTGTTCTAACTTATCTCCCATTATAACTGTAGCAGGTAAATATCCTTTATCAGCAGTTGTATCACCCACTATCTTATTAAAACTATATTCGTCTCCAGGCATTAATAGAACTCCATTATTAGCATATGTAGCTATAGATATATTTTTAGTTCTAGCGTGAGTTGAAGGTTTATAACTGGTTTTGGCAGAAGCAATTAATTGATTTATGTCCTCTAACTTCTTCTTAGTAATCTTAGGTTCTTTAATTTCAAGAGCAATATTATATCTATATGATTCACCAATATGAGAAATAATTGCGTCTTCAATTTGACCTTTTACTTTTTTCTTATCTATTTCTTCTTTAGCTATCTCAGATGCTATATGAAATTTTCCATTTTTTCTAGTAATAGAAGCATTTTTTGCTTTCTTATTTAGAGATTTTTCTATGATGGATAATATTTCATCTACAGATTTATTGTTATAAGTAAATTTAATAGCAAACTGCTTTTCTTGTGGTTTTTTTATATTTAAAAATTTACTACGAGTATTTTGATTCTTACCATAGTTAAAAGCCTCTTCTACTATTTCCTCTATGTTGTAATTTATATTTAAACTATCATAGGGAATATCATATTCTTTTTCTTTACATACTAATGTTATGGAATTATTTCTCAAGGGCTTGTCATATTTTTCTTTAATAAACTCTAAAGCTTGTTCTTTAGTCATATTTTCTACACTATGTTCTTCAATTTTTACTCCTGGATATATAATATTTTCATATGCATTTACTACACTATAAACGTAGATAAAATAACTTACTATAACTATTATAAAAATTAAAATTATTGTAATTATTCCATATTTTTTTTTAAAAACCTCTCCTTTATCTTTCATATTCTCCTTCCTCTCTAATATTATTTACTTTTAAATATAATATTAGGGTGTGTAGTAATTATCAAAATATACTGATAAAAATTAAAGACTCTTTACAATTCTATAGCTATATATATATGTCAGAAAATTCTATCTCTATTTTTTTCATATTTATTTCTTTACCTTCGGTACTGATGAATTCTTCATTTTCAATAATAGTTTTAGGAAGTAATATTTTAAACTTACATCCTTTATTATGTTCACTTTCTAACTTTATTTCTCCATTATGCATTTCTACCAAAGATTTCACTAGTGAAAGTCCTATTCCACTTCCTTCATTAACTCTAGTAAAAGTATCTGTTACTTGAGTAAATCTATTATAAATTTTATCGTGCATATGCTTAGGAATTCCTACTCCATTATCTTTAACAGATATTGTTATATTATTTTTATCTTCGCTAATGTAAACTTCTATTTTTCCACCATCTTTAGTAAATTTAATAGAGTTAGATAATAAATTTAACATTACTCTCTCTATCATTTCTATATCACAAGCTATAATTTTTTCTTCAAACTCAGTATCAAACTCAACATCAATATTCTTATCATCAGCAAAATCTACTATGGACATTGTTATATCTTCGATTACACTTACTATATTATAATTCCTAAGTTTAATATCTAAAAACCCAGCCTCTATCTTACTCATATCAATTAAATTATTAGTAAGTTTAATTAATCTATAACAGTTGTTCTTCATATTAGTTAAATAAACTAAGTTTTTATCATTTTCCTTATTATGTTCCTTATGATAATTTAATTCTAAGAGCTGTACACTACTAAATAAAATATTAATTGGTGTTCTTAACTCATGAGAAATATTTGCTATAAATTCAGTCTTTAATTTATCTAATTCATAAATTTCTTGAATACGTTTTTGAGTTGAGTTAACTTCTTCTTGTAATAGCTGCACTTTACTGTTATAGTACCTTTCTTCTTCTACTAAAGTTAATAAAATCATACATAGTGAAAAAATAAGGGTTTGAAGAATA